>JAJDXU010000094.1 GCA_022823105.1 Dehalococcoidia bacterium | reverse complement strand
CGACGTGGGGCGACGGTTGGCTGCCCAACCGGATCACGCCGCAGGAGGTGGAGGACAGCCGCAAGCGTCTGGACGAACTGGCGACGGCTAGGGGCCGGGACCCCAAGTCGCTGAGCATCTCCATCTACGGGCAGGCTCCGGACGGGCAGTTGGTGCAGGATTTCCTGAACGCGGGCGCGAACCGGGTCGTCGTGCGACCGGAGCATTGCGACACCGAGGAGGAGATGCAGGCTCAGATGGAGCGGATCGCGGAGGAAGTGATCCGGTAGTCGCGGGTCTCGGTTGGTTCTGCCCTTCCGGCAAAGGCGGACGTTCCGCGGGCTAGCCCTCTTGCACCGGTGGCAGACGTTGCGCCGGTCAATTGGGACGGTAGTGTCTGCATAAATTGCACGCCCTCAACAAGGCGATTCGATCATTTGCAATGTGCCGCTCGGTCCGCTCATTTTACGGTGCGTCCGCTTTTGCGTCAGCTTGTCGGACCATGAAGGCGTCCTTCGACAAGCTCAGGACGAGCGGATATACGGGGAGATGATCGATAGGCCCTGGCCGCCGTCAACATGGCCTTGCGATTCTCCGGGAAGTTCTCTCCCTGCCCTTCGCCCACTGCCAATGACACTTGCCATTTGCCTCCGCCCTTCGCCCATCGTTACCATAAGTTAATCGGCGCCTCAAATCTGTCCCGCCGCCGTCCCGCGAGCCATCCCAATCCCCAAACTCCCAAGCGCGACTCCACCAAATCCTCTCGCCGGGTCGCCAAAACCGCTAATATCGCCCCCAAAACCGCCCTCGCCGCCCCCATTTGCCCCCACATCCCACTCTTACGCCCTACTCAAATAACCGGAAATGAGCGGGAAATCCATGATTCTGTCCATACTGCCGCAGGCCCGCCTCCGCCGGTTTCATCCATGAGAATTTCCCCCGCCTAAGCAATCTATCTAAAGGCACTGCCGCCGTCGGTCGCGTGCGCGACTGCTTGCGGCCTTGCGCGGTACAATATAGGAAACGCCCGGTCGCGAGATTGGATGAAAGGACACAGACACTCATGGACCGCACCACTGAGATTTTGAGTTCGTATGCATGCAACCTGTCGTACGAGGACCTACCGCCGGAGGTGATACACCAGGTGAAGCGAACGGTGGCCGACACGCTGGGTTGCGCGGTCGGCGGGTACCTGAGCGAGCCGGCGAAGATCGCGCGGAAGCTGGCGGGGGACATCTCCAGCGGCACGCCGTCGCGCATTCTCGGGACCAACGACTATACGTCGCTGGACATGGCGGGGTTCGCGAACGGGGTGATGGTGCGCTATCTGGACTGCAATGACTCGTACTTCTCGCCGGGCGGCGGCCATCCGTCGGACATGATCGCGGCTCCGCTGGCCGTGGCCGACAGCGTGGATGCGGACGGCAAGACGCTGATCACCGCGATCGCGCTGGCCTACGAGGTGTTCTGCCGGATAGCGGACCATGTTCCGGACAACCAGTGGGACCAGGGAATATTGAGCGTGATCGGTGCCGCGTGCGGCGCGGGCAAGGTGCTGGGCCTGGACGAGGAACAGATGGGACACGCGATTTCGCTGGCGGCGGTGCCCAACGTGCCGCTGCGGGTGACTCGCATGGGCGAGCTGTCGATGTGGAAAGGCTGCGCCGCGGCGGCGGCCACGCGCTCGGGCATTTTCGCGGCGCAACTGGCGGCGGAGGGCATGACCGGGCCGTTCGAGCCGTTCGAGGGCCGGAAAGGGCTGTGGGAGCAGGCGATAGGGTATCCGATAGAAATCGACGCGCTGGGCGGAGACGATGTCCCATTCCGGATAGTGGACACGATCTTCAAGTTCTACCCGTCGCAGATTCACACGCAGGCTCCCATCGACCTGGCGATACAGCTGCACGAGCGGGTACAGGCCGACGACATCGCATCGATCAAGATACAGTCCTACAAGTCTGCGGTGAGCAGCGCGTCGACGGAGCCGGAAAAGTGGGACCCCAAGACGCGGGAAACGGCGGACCACAGCATCCCGTTCCTGGCGGCGGTGGGATTGCGGGACGGAGCGGTGACGCCGGCGACGTTTGCGCCGGACCGGATCGCGGATGCAGGTTTGCGGACCATCATCAACAAGATGCGAATCGATGAGAATCCGGAGTTCACCGAGCGGTACCCGGAGCAGTACAACTGCCACATGGAAGTGATCAAGAACAACGGGCAAACCGAGGTTGCATCGACCAGCTATCCGAAGGGTCATGGGAATAACCCGCTGAGCGACGCGGAGGTTGACGCGAAGTTCCGAAGGCTGGCTTGTCCGACCGTGACGGAGCAGCAGTGCGAGCAGGCGCTGGAGCTGATCTGGTCGCTGGAGAACCTGCCCAATTTGCGGGACATCTTCGACAGCCTGGTGGTTTAGGAGAATCTTCGGACACGGCCGCGCGTCATCAATCCAATCTGATCAGGCAATCGTATAAAGCATCAAGAGGTCGGATAGACTTCGTTACCACCGGGGGGCGCCGTGTCAGACCCGAAGTACAATGAGGATGTCCAGCTGGTTATGGACATAGGGGACGGCGACGAGAGGGCACTGGAGGCCGTCTACGACCGTTACGCGCAACGAATTTATTCCCTGGCGATGTCGGTGTTGAAGGATGAGGGGCTGGCGGAGGACGCGGTGCAGGAGGTGTTTTCCAACATCTGGCAGAAGGCGGGGAGTTACAGGCCGGAGATGTCGGCGCCGGGGACGTGGATCATGTCGGTGGCGCACCACAAGATCGTTGATTTTTACCGATCGCGTCGGCGAACGACGGACCACACGGCCCAGCCGGAAATGGAAACGCTGCTCCGGCTGCCCGACCAGAAATTGAGCGTCGAACAGCAGGTGGAGCGGAGTTTTAACGCCCGGTTGGTCCGGGCGGCGCTGCTGGAGCTGCCTGAGGAGCAGAGCCAGCCGCTTTACCTGTCGGCGTGGCACGGGTACAGCCAGTCGGAAATAGCCAGGATGCTGGACATACCGTTGGGAACCGTCAAAACGCGGATGCGGTTGGGGATGCAAAAGCTCAAGGCAGCGCTGGAAGAATATGTGGTCTGAGAGCTACAACAACCCCCACGAGGGCAGCGAGCACCCCGAAGGTGAGTTAGCAGCCTTCGCGCTGAACGCGCTGGACGATGCCGAGTTCCAGGCGGTTTTCCATCACGTCATACAGTGCCTGCATTGCCAGGAAGTGCTGCTGGGGTTCCAGGAAACGTCGGCGAGGCTGACGGGAGCCGCTCCCGAAGCGCCGCTGCCGTCCGGGCTCAGAGACCGGGTGCTGAACTCGGTGACCGGCCGGGAGGAACCCGCGCCGGCAAGCCCGCCGGTCGCGGATGCGCGCTGGTCGATGCGGCGGTTGCGCAGATGGCTGGCTCCGACGGCGATCGGGGCGCTGAGCGTGCTGCTGGTTCTGTCTGTGGGCGTGATCATCCTGCAGGGCGAGGAGATCAACGAATTGACGGCGGCGGTTGAGGCTGAAAGGCAAATGGCGGCGAACATGTCTGCGGCGCTAGCGGAGCAGCGAATCCAGAAGGAACTGGACGCCGGCGCAGCGCAGAACTCGCTGGCCGACACGAGCGCAGCCGACGCCGGCGATGCTACGGGAGAAGGCGTAGCCCTGGCCGCCGCGCCGTCGGCGTCGGCCCGGATGATCTTTGGCGCGAACGGGTCCGTACAGGCAGCAAGTCGGAATGCCGCGGCGGCGGCCGACGCTGACGACATTGTGATCAAGAACGCCGAAAAGGTGGACCAGATGAAGGAGGACATGGCCGACGTCGTGGAGGCCACCGTGCTTTCGGCGCAGCCGGAGACCGAGAAGGTTCCCATGAAATCGCCGATGGGGACGGAACCGGAAGCCAAGGGCGTTTTGATGGTGGAACCGAACGGCAAGCGGGGCGTGCTGATGGTGTCGGGGATGCCGGCAGACACCTATCAAATCTGGCTCATGAGGGGCGATCACCAAGTGCTGGTGGATCGGGTGGTGGTGAACGAAGACGACGGGACGGGAGTGCAGCCCATCGAGGTTGACGAGTCGATTTTCCAGTACCAGCAGGTTGCGCTGATGCCGGATGAGCGGCACGGGCCGACCAGCCAGGCGGGAGAACGGCTGTTGACGGCCCTGATCATGCCGGGGCCGCCGGTGCCGCCGCGTTAAATGATCCCCGGAGGTATGGTTCCATGGTTGAACGCAGCACAACTACATCACGACCGACTCCTCCTCCCGCGATCGGCCGGCGCGACGATGGGCTGGATTGCGAGATCTGCGGGGCACGGATGTACGAGCGCAGTTGCAAAATAACCTGCCGGAACTGCGGGTTCACGCGGGACTGTTCTGACCCGTAGGGTGGCGGCCGGACAGAAGAGGCAGGGGCTGATTCGCTCTGCGCGTATTTCAGGATGCGGTAAATGGCCACCAATCGGGGGCATTGCGCAGGGGCAGGTACCGGAAGAGTTCTGGGTGAACGCCCACGGCGAGGCGCATGGCCTCGGCGACTGGTTGGCGGATAGATTCGTGGGCCTGCAGGGAGGCGCGGAGTTTGAACAGGTGGTAGCACTCCCGCAGGCTCATGCGGGAAAGCACCCGCTGGCGGTGGGCGTGGGTGACGAGGTACTGGGCGAGCGCGGGGGAATGGGAATGGATTTCGTGGAACGCGGCCTCCGCGCGCGCAATGGCGTGGCGGAAAGTGGATTGCAGACCGGCATCGCCAATGAGATCGGGGACATGGTGTCCGTAGGCGACGGTGAGGGGCTGGGACAAGTAAGTCTGCATGCGATGGCGGCGAAACTCACGCAGAGCTCCGTAATCGAAGGTGAACTCGAAGGTGTAGCCGACGAGTTCGAACTCCCGGGGCGCAGAATCATGAGGGCCAATGGGATGCACGCTTGCGTCGATTATGTCCACTTGTTCACGCCGCGACAGGGCTGACGTTTTTGCCAGCGCGTCGGAGTATGAGCCACCGTTGCGGTAGAGCAGGGCGGCGGCGAGCTTTACGAACGGGTCCGGGTCGTGATCGACCAGGGACACGCTCACCTGGTTTGACGGCGGATCTCCAGAAGGGCCGGTTGGTCCGATGGAACGGGATTTGGCCAGGTAGGGGTTGTGGTCGGCGTATTTGACGAGGGTGGGCGTGATGGTGCGGCCCTGATCTCTGATTTCCACGCCGATGTCGCGTTCCTCCTCCAAGGCTGACGACATCAACTTGCTGATGGCGTGCTCCAGGGTCCTGGCGTTGGCAGTCAACCCGACGTTGGTGAGGGTTGCGGCAGGAAGGATGGCGCGGCAGGCATCGGTGGAGAGGCGGCGTAGGCGCAGACTGTATGCCGCATCGCGCTCGTTTTCGCCTTGGGGCAACGTGTTACGCAGGTGGTCCAGCGTGCCGCCGAGCAGGGCTTCGTAGGCGGTGAACAGCCCGCGGCAGGCCGTAACGAATTGCTCGCGCAGTGCGGGCAGGGCGTCGAGCTCTTGCGGAACGTGGAAGCTGTCCGGGTCGATGACCTGGTAGCGGGAGGATTTTTCGGTGTAAGACGCCAGACGGTTGTCTTCCAGGGTGTCGCAAGCGAGGCGTGAGATGTTTTCGACGGCGAGGTGGACGATGGCGTGCTCGGCGACCGAGGCGTGGCCATACCCGACAACCCAACGCTCGTTAAAGTCGGCGGCGCGTTCGGCGGAGACGCGCTGGGCGATCTCATCGAAGGGGTCCGGGGAGCGGGAGGTCATCGCGAAAGTGACGGCGATCTGCTCCTCGGTGAGCTCGCGGGGCGAGAGCGGGTAGATGCGGCGGGTGTTGTATTGAGGTTGGGAGGACTGGAGGCTCATTTCGCCACACGACTGCGAATGTTAAGAAACATTGGCGGCATCAAGATAGCCCGATTTTACAGCCGGGCTGCTGTTACCGCGCCAACGGCGACGCCCCAGTTCCGGGATCCTCTGACATTCGAGTCGGATCCGCCACGTCGCGGGTCGAATCCGACGTTGGACGTGGTGGAGAACCGGATTGCCATCGACGATTTCTGCGTGAGGCAATTGTTGGGAGCGGAGTAAGGGGCGAATAATCATTCGCCCCTACACGCCTCGGGTTTATTTCTCACATCCACGCACCGATCGCCCGCATGGGATTGATGGATGCGGGTCAGCTCCTGCAGAAGGCAGGGAAGCCGTCGGGCATGACGACCTCGATGAGGTGGATTTTGTCGGCTGCTACGGCGTCCTGGACGGCGCGGGTCATTTCGGAGACGTTGTTTACGCGGGTTCCTCCGATGCCGTAGGAATCGAACAGCTTGATGAAGTCGGGGTTGACCAACTCGGTGGCCATGGGCTGGCTGCCACGGTCGCGCTGGTAGCCCTTGAGGACGCCCCACGCCGAGTCGTTGAAGATCATGACGATTGGGTTGATGCCATACTGGACGGCGGTGCCGAGTTCCTGGGCGTTGTATTGAAAGCCGCCGTCACCGGACACGCAGATCACCGGGCTGTTGGGGCGGCCGACCTTCGCGCCCATGGAGGCGGGATAGGCGAAACCGAGGCCGGCCCAGCCGTGGGGGTACATGTAGCTGCGGGGCCGGTTCATCTGGAGGCAGCGGACGGCACGGTTGGCGGGTACGGTGGCGTCCAGGGCGAAGATGGTGTCGTCGGGGATGACGGAGCGGATGGACTCCCACGCCTTGAGTTCTGGGCCCCACTGCTCCTGGAGGCCGGAATAGATCTGATCCTTCAGGGAGGCGACCTCGTCGCGGTATGAGTCAGAGGAGCCGATGTCGGTGTCGCCGGCGGCGTCAAGGAACTGGCGGACGACTGCGCCGCTGTTGGCCGGGATGCCGACTTCGGTCTCGTAGTTCCGGCCGATGTAGTCGCCGTCCAGCATGACGTGGACGATCTTTTCGGGGAGTTTGAGCCCGACGCCGGAGGTCGAGCGGTAGGGCAGGTTGCTGCCCAGCACCAACGCCACGTCGCAGTCGCCGAGCCAGTCGAGGACGGGGTTCTGGCCCCAGATGCGGTTGCCGAGGGCCATGCCCAATGACAGCGGATGGTTTTCGGGGAAGGCGCCCTTTGCGCCATCGCCGGTTACGACGGGTGCGCCGAGACGCTCGGCGAGCCGGATTATGTCATCCGCGCCGCCGGTGGTGTGGATCTCCTCGCCGAGGAATATGACGGGCCGTTTGGCGCTACGGAGGAGGTTCCACGCCCGTTCTACCTGTACGGGGTCTCCCTGGGGAACATCAGGCTCGCGGGGTCGCAGGACTTCTACGTCGGCATGCTGGCCGAGGAGATCGGTGGGGACTTCAAGCTCGATGGGTCGCGGGCGACGCTCGCGGAAACGGACGAACGCCTCTACGAAATGGTCAGGGATGGACTCGATCTGGCCGATCTGGGCGTTCCAGTCGGTTACGGCGGCGAACATGCCGAGCTGGTCCTTGGTTTCGTGGGTGGCCATCTTACCGGTGCCGATGAACTCGGTTTCGACGTTGGTGGTGACCTGGAGGATGGAGGAGGCGGAGAAGTAGGCCTCTCCCATGGCTCCCACGGAGTCTGCGGCGCCCGGGCCGGTGCTGGTGAGCAGTACCCCGGGTTTGCCGGTGGCGCGGGAGTATCCGTCGGCCATGTATCCGCAACCGAGTTCGAGGCGGCCACCGATGAAGCGAACGTCGTCCTGGCTTTCGAACAGGGCGTCGAACAGGTCGAGGGTGTGGACGGAGATGATGCCGAAGACGGTGTCGACACCCTGGGCCTGAAGGGATGCGACCACAGCCTGGCCGCCGGTCATTTGTGGCATGTTTGGCTCCGTTGAACTTCGAAGGGCGTACAGTTATCGATCAGCACCTCGGATCTTGACTCGGTGCTCATCCGGTGGGAATTTCCGGGTTCCCGTTTTCGCAGGAACGACGGGTTGGCCTCGAAATCGCCAACAGACCCTACAGCAGGAGGCTGACGGGGTTTTCGAGGACGCGCTTGATGTCCATGAGGAACTGGGCGGCCTCTGCGCCGTCTGCGACGCGGTGGTCGGTGGAGAGGGTGGCCTTCATCATGGTGCCGACGGTGAGTTCGCCGTCGCGGACGACGGGCACCTGCTTGACGCTGCCGACGGCCAGGATCGCCGCGTGGGGCGGGTAGATGATGGCGGTGAAGCTCTCTACGTCGAACATACCCATGTTGCTGATGCTGAACGTGGTTGAGCTGTACTCCTCCTTGCGGAGGGTGCCGCTGTTGGCGCGACTGATGAGGTCCTTGGTGGCGGCGGCGATCTGGAGCAGGGATTTGCTCTCGCAGTTGCTGACGCCGGGGAGAATCAGTCCGGATTCGAGGGCGATGGCGATACCTATGTTCATCGCGCCGTGGACCTCGAGGTGGTCGCCACGGTAGAACGAGTTGAATTTGGGATGGCTGGCGAGGGCGATGGCGCAGGCCTTGACCATCAGGTCGTTGACGCTGACGCGGTTCTCCGGGTCGGAGGCGTCGTTGACGTCGCGGCGGAGGGCCATGGCGGCCGCCATGTCGATCTCGGCGGTGACATAGAAGTGGGGCGCGCTGGCCTTGCTGTCAGATGTGACGCGGGCGATGGTCTGGCGCATGCGGCTGAGCTCGATGCGCGAATCGGACGGCGCGGCGGGTGCTGCAGCAGGGGCCGGCGCAGGCGCTGCAGCCGGAGCGGCGGCGGCGGGCTGGTAGTTCTCGATGTCGCGCTCGGTGATGCGGCCGTTGGGTCCGGTGCCGGCAACGAGAGAGATGTCGATGCCGCGTTCGCGGGCGAGGCGGCGGGCG
>JAJDXU010000417.1 GCA_022823105.1 Dehalococcoidia bacterium | reverse complement strand
TGAGGAATCCAGCGCGCGTTTCCCGGTGCCCATTGCCGCGACCACCCCCGCGGCTCACCTCATCAGCGACATCGAACGCACCGACCCCATTGAGGGAGACCCCCAGAGCGTATATTTCCCCGCGATCTACCTCGACATCGTGGCTCCGGTGGGAACCGCAGCCCCCACCGAGCGGCCCCCCGACAACCAGATCGCCGGTATGGCTGTCTTCGGCGATTCCGATTTCATCGCCAACCGCAACGTCCAGCGTGGCTCCAGCGCCGCCCTGTTCCTGAACTCCGCCAACTACCTGATGGGCGACTTTTCCCTCGTGTCCATTCGCGACCGCGAGTTCGTGTATCGGGAATGGAACCTGGACGCCAACGAGTTCAATTTCGTGCGGTTCTCCACTTGGCTCCTCCTTCCAGGACTCATGGGAATCATGGCGGTCGTGGTCTGGTGGGTCCGGCGTTAGCCCGTTCCGCCGCAAACTCCGTGGCAGCGCTCAGTTATCTCCGATGATCGAGTCGTGATTGGACCATGAATATCCGCCTGACCATCCTGTTGGTTTTCGTCCTGGTGATCTTCGGCGCCCTCGCGCTGTATTTCAGGCCTTGGGATCGGCCCGAACCCAGAGACGAGACCCCGTGGGCCTGGCGTATCGACGACGATGCCATCGTCCACCTGGAGGTTACACACCAGGGTCAGCCCGGCGACTCCCTGGAGTGTTCCGATGAACGGTTCACCATCTCCGGCGAGCCCGAGTCCATCGCCTATGACAAGGACCTGGGGCGAGGCAAATGGTACATCGTGGACGGCGACGAGCGCACCGAGGTTTACCAGCAGCGATGGGCGGGCACCCCGCTCCTCCTCAGCGGGCCGAAGGTGAACCGCGTCCTGTCCCAGACCATTGAAAACCCCGCCCAATATGGCCTGGAGCCCCCCGAAAGCATCATCAAGATCACCGAGGAAACCGGCCTCACCTACGAGTTCTGGATTGGCAACGCCACGCCGGACGAGGATTACAACTACCTGCGGCTGGTCGGCGATCCCCAGTTGTTCACCGTGCCCGAGATTTGGGCCCGCGTCGTCAACTGCCTGGTGGTCAGTCCACCATTCATACCGCCCCCTCTGGAGCTCGGATATTTCTACGAGGCCGACCCTCGCGATATTCTGGAACTGGAGGTGACCCATCAGGGCAAAACGGTCACCTATGCGCCGAATCCAGAGGATCGGGCCTGGTACGCCCACTTCGATGACGAATCATCGCCGGTCGTCTCACCCCATTGGTGGCCCCTCCAACTCCAGTGGTACGCTCAGCCCGGCAAGCCGGGCGGCCCCGAGACTCCGGGCGGCTGGTTCATAGACGAAGACGGCGCCGATGACCCCGCCTACGGTCTTAACCCGCCCGAAACTACGGTCAGGATCTCCACCCACGAAAAGAGTTTTGAGTTCTACATCGGCGGCGAGCATATCGAGGTGGACCGCGACGGCAACCCCATCCTCGACGACGACGGCAACACCCAGGTCCTGGTCCGCTATGCCGGCCTGCCCGATGACCCCATCGTTTATGTAATCAACGCCGTCCGGGCGGAGCGCACCATCTGCCTGTCCACCGACCCGCCCGTCGATCGGCCCTACGACTGTCCGTGATTCGCTCACTAAGGAGGCTGCTGTGAACGCAGAGATCATATCCATCGGCACCGAGCTTTTGATGGGCGAACTCACCGACACCAACGCCAGTTGGATCGCCGGTCGCCTCCCGCCCCTGGGCATCCAGCTGCAGTGGGTCAGCATCATCGGCGACGACCTGCCCAAGCTCACCGAGGCGTTCCAGCAGGGCATGGAGCGGTCCGACATCATATTCACCACAGGCGGCCTTGGCCCCACCCAGGATGATCTCACCCGAGAGGCCGTCGCCGCAGCCCTCAACGAGACGCCTGCCGTGCAGGAGGAAGAACTCGAGAACCTGCGCCAGTGGTTCCGCAATCGCGGCCAGGACATGCCTGGACACAACGTCAAGCAGGCTCACCTGATCCCGTCTGCCCGGTTCGTCACCAACCGCAACGGCACCGCCCCGGGCTGGTGGGCCGAAAAAGACGGTAAGCACATCGTCATCATGCCCGGCCCTCCCGGCGAGAATCGCGCCATGTGGCAGGATGAAATCGACGCCCGGCTCAGGGACCTCATCGACAGCGAGGTCACCATCACCCGCAACATCAAGACCTTGGGCCTGGGCGAAGCCTCCGTTGACGAGATCATCTCGGAGTATTTCGGCCTCGAGAACCCCTACCTCGGCATCTATTCCAAGGCCGACGGCATCCACCTGCGCATCATCGCCCGCGCCGCCGACGAAGAAACTGCGCGCGACATGATCGCCCCCGTGGAAAACGCCATCCACGAGCGCCTCGCGCCCTACATCTGGGGATACGACGATGAGACACCCGAACTCTCCGTCGGAGCCGCCCTCACCGCCCGCGGAATGACCCTGGCCACCATGGAATCCGTCAGCGGCGGATTTCTCGCCAACACCATCACCGAGGCCACCGACAGCGATCAGTGGTATCGCGGCGGCGCCGTCGCCTATACCGCCGATGCCATCGTGGCTGCCGGCGTCCCCTCGGCCGTTCTGGACGCCAACGGGGTGGTCAGCCAACCCACCGCCAACGCCATGGCCCTCGCCGCGCAAACCAACGCCGGCGCAGATTTTGGCATCGGCGTGACCGGTGTCCTGGGCCCTCGGGAATTCGAAGGACATCGACCCGGCACCATACACATCGCCATATCCCATGGCGAGGACGTGCACGAAATCCCGCTCCGCACTCCGCCCCGTCGCCTCGTGATCAAGCGACGCTCCTGCAATACCGCGCTCACCGAACTGCGCAAGCTGATCACCGCGACGGCTCCGTAACCTGGTTCGGCATCCGCGACAAAAAGGGGCGGGTCCTTGCGACCCGCCCCGTCTTTTTGCTGCGGTGACCCTTCGCGTCACCGCGTCATCGTAAGCGACCGGTACAGCATGGGCAGCCGTTCCGGCAGCGCCCAGATGTCATCCAGCACCTCGTAGTTCAGGTCGCCGCACATGGTCTTGAGGTAGTCGTGCCCCGCCTTGTCCACCGTCAGGCAGAACGGCGTGATCTCCTTCCTCTTGGCCTCCACCAGCGCCTGGTGGGTGTCGTGGACCGCGTACTCCTTCTCCACGCCCTCGCGGCTGTATCCCCGGTCCTGCGGCCGTCCGTCGCTGATCAGGAACATGATCTTGGTCGCCGCGTCCTGGTTCTCCAGTTTCGTGATGGCGTGCCGGATCGCCGACCCCATCCGCGTGGCATGCAGCGGCGTCACCTTGTCGAT
>JAJDXU010000252.1 GCA_022823105.1 Dehalococcoidia bacterium | reverse complement strand
TGACCGCCACGTACGCCACAAAATAATGGGTACTGCCAACGATGGCCTGTCCACGAGATGGATTGGGAAACGCGGGCGACGGGTAAAGCGTTTCCAGCCAGTTCATATCAACGGTGATCTTCTCGATGTCGTCGACATTTAGGTCATGCGCCCGCCGAATGTCGGACATCAAATCGATAACGGGACAATTGTATCCGGCGGTTGGGTACATTTTCAGCACCGTGTGGAGCAACTCCCAACGGCTCCCCAAGCCCTCTGTCACCGGGGCAAAATCGACCTGGTTGGGTCCGGTGAACACGTAGGACAATTCGCCTCGGTTGTTGCCTGTGAACGCGTTGTAGAAACCTGCCGGCCCCTCCAGGGATTCCTCCGAGCCCTCAACATCCTCGCGAGCCAGCAGCGCCGCCAAGATGCCGCTGCGCGTCGACTGCGGTTCGTGGAACATCATCTCGCGTCCTCCCGACCTGGGGCCTTCGTTCGTCCCGGCCGTGAAGGTACATGCCAGGGCGATCGCGGTCACCATCTGATCTTCGGTCAGCCCAAGCAGTTTGCCGGTGGCAACCGCAGCGCCGAGCGTTCCATATATCGGGCTGGAACGGAATCCGCGCGCCTGCGTGGAGGCGATGAAATCGCCTGCGATCCTGGACTCCACCTCGTATGCGGCCGCCATGGCCGTGATCAAATCAGCACCGGTGTTACCGCCCAACTCTGCCGATGCCAACGCCGACGGAATTACGCAAGGGCCCGGGTGAGTGAGCATCCGGTACGAGTCCGCCTGATTGGTCGCATGCATCAACTTGCTGTTGGCAAACGCAGCGCCGCAGCGCGTGGCGCGCCGCCCGTCAGCCAGGATGGTGGCTCCGCTAGCAGACGCCTCTTCCGTGAGAGCCAACTCCACCGCCGCCTTGCCGTGGTGGGTATTGGATCCGATCAGCGACACGACCGTAGCATGGAGCACAGAGGTCTGCATCTTGTCGATGACGACCGGGGGCAGATCCCGCGCGTCCAGACCGACAATCCAACGGGCCAGGGTGCGCGACAATGATTCAGGCATTATGGTGATCCTCTCTGAGGCTGTAATCGACCGCTGGAGGAGGCGAGCCCTTGGCGGCCCCTATTTTAGCGGACTCAAGCAAATTCCGGGATGCCAGCCGGGCCAAGCGTAGTAATCATGGCGAAATATTCGCCATTAATCCAGATCCCACAGCGCGCGTCTAAAAATTAACTTGCTGACCGCCAGCAGCAGCACCGCCGCAATGAAAAGAAGGACCAACGTGATCTCCAGGCTTTGCAGAGCGAAACCCAGCCCGGTGGCAGCCGCCGGGGGATGCTCAGTATCCGTGGCGGACATCAGCAATATCACGATGCCCAAAGTTATCGCCGCGGCCACATCGGCAGCCCAATGGTGAGTGCTGTCTGCAACGGGGACCCAACCGGCGTGAAACAATATGAAAGACGCCAGTGCGCCCACCGCCAGGCCCAGGATGTGACCTCCTACCAGATGCCGCAACGCTGCAGTGCTGGAGTTCGGATGCACGAACACGATCACCGCACTGGAACCCAGGCCGGCCGCCAACACCGCGTCGGCGATGGAGTCCACCAACAGGAGCACACCCAACATGACCAGTGCGGCGACGGTTGCCTGCAACAGGTACCTGCGGCGAAGCCGGAAGAACTGGACGTTGTACAGGGCCACGAACAGGGGAAGATGATACTTCCGGCTGACCCGCCTCGGCACCAACTGCAACTCGCCTCTCGTGACGAGCCGGTGGACGAAACGATCAAACCCGGATCCAAACCTCGAGCGGAATCGATCGTTCAGATCAGCACGTAGTTTGCGCTTGTTTCCAGCAGTCTCCTCACTCCTCATTTCGCCGGACTCGGGCCCGGCGCGATCTGCCATTTGCGAGCGGCTCAGGAGAGACCCCGGGCGAAGTCCAACCAAACCCTGGCGCAGGGCACGGGCAAGATATGCTGCACGAACCCGGATACGCCCGGGAACACCACGGCCGTCCCATTGGGGAATACGTCGGCGGCGCCGCGAAAATCGCCCAGCACCTCCTCCCGGAGCGCGGCCGCGGCTATGATGAGCGTGGGAGTTTGCACGTCTTTGAGCAACGGACGCAGATCACCCGCCGCCTGGGCCTGAAATCCGGCGACAACGTGAGGCGCAGTGGCTTTCATCTGGTCAGCGTACCAACGAGTATAGGCAGGATCCACGATCTGCGGGTCCAACCGCCGGCCTATGCTGCTTTCAACCCAGGCGCCGATACCTTCATTTTCGATCTGGACAGCCGATTCGGCGTGGTGCGCATCGTTGAATGAAGTTGGTGAGGTGCACGCGGTCAGGGACAACAGGCGCTCCTGATGCATGGTGGCGTAGCGCATGGAAATGCTGCCGCCAACGGTTTCGCCTATCAAGTGGAACCGTTCCAGACCCAGTTTATCCACGAACTCCGCCAGGTCTTTGGCGAAATTGTCCACTGACCAGGGATAGCCGGGCACTGGCACCGAGGACTGACCCATCCCACGCATGTCCAGCCGGATGACGCGGTAGTGCCTGGCTATGATGGGAACCCAGCCGAACCACATCTTGTGGTTTTTCGCCATGCCGTGGTGCATGACGACGGTATCGGTTTGGGTCCACGGATCGGTAAAATCGTCGATCGTGTAGAACAGCTCACAGCCGTCATCGAGGCGCAGTTTCATAAATTGTACGACGACCTCCTTTCGATTGGGCAAACACCTTGATCCCAGGTTGAACGCCTCTCCTTTAGACGAGATCACCGCGCAGAGTGGCGCGGCGATCCGAAATTCCTTCTTTAACCGATCCCCAGCTCGTTGAATACTGACCGGGCAATCCGCATGGAGGTTCTGGCATTGACGTAACCCCCGTACATTGAAAGGTGGATGAAGATTTCCATGACCTCGTCAGGGGTGAGACCTACGCCGAGGGCGCCGCGGATCCGCCTCCTCATCTGGGCGTCATAGACTCCCATGCTGGTGAGGGCTGCCAGGGAAACAATGGCGCGGTCCTTTTCGCTGAGGAGCGAACGGCTGTATATGGCTCCCCAGTTGTATTCGTCGATGATCCTCTCCAGTTGCGCCTCCGGGCTGTCGGGGTCCATCCCGGAGTCCTGTATGCTGCCCATGTGGCGCCGGTGCATTTCCTGACCGAGCGCGAACAATTCGTCCACATGCTGGTTGGCGTCGTACTCCAGGGTTGGTTCGTAATCGATGCCCAGTTCCTCAAAGATATCCTTGGTCAACCGGAGCCCCGACTCCACGGCCGGAACTCCAATATAGAAGGTGGATTGAAAGAAAAGCTCTACCACCTGGTTCGGTGTCAAACCCACGTTGAGAGCCCTGACGATATGCCTGCGAAGAAGGTTCAGTTCGCCCTGGGTCATCAACGCCGATATGGTGGCGATGCAACGTTGCTTGAGGTCGAGGCCGGGCCTGGTCCAGATGGTTCCGAACAATGCCTCGTCGATGATGCGCTTAAGGTCGGGAGCCAGTTGATCGACGCCTGGCAGAGCGAAGTGCGAGACATCGCCCGCGGCCATCATCCCCCGCATTTCCTGGCCTGCTTTTTGACGGTCATTGAGACTGGTCAAGGCGACTTTCCTCCTGAATTACGGCTTCGTTTTTTATCATCGCGACAGGAGAATCGGGCAAGGAAGCCCCCCTCCGGACGGGGCCCGATTATAGCACAGGGTCGTCGTGCCGATGGGCGGCAGATTTGGGGCGATGTGTTCGCGGGAACGGCCATTCCA
>JAJDXU010000147.1 GCA_022823105.1 Dehalococcoidia bacterium | reverse complement strand
GCATGTCAGGGCGGGGCATCGTCATCTACGGAGTGGCCGCTTTCGTGGTCACTCTGATCCTGTTGCGCGGCATACCCGGAGTTCCGGGGCTGCAGCCCGTGCTGGTACTCCACTGGGGCGGCATCACCCTGAACATCCTGCTGGCAGTGGTCGGGATATCCCTGAGCCTGCCCATCGGGATCGCCCTGGCTCTCGGACGGCGCAGCAACCTGCCGCTGGTCAAGCTGCTCTGCGTGGTGTTCATCGAGGTCTTTCGAGGCGTACCACTGATCACGCTGCTGTTCATGTCACAGGTGCTGGTGCCGCTGGCCTTTCCCGAGGACTTCAACACCAACTCGCTTTTCCGGGCGGGCATCATCATCACGCTGTTCAGTTCCGCCTACATGGCAGAGAATATCCGGGGCGGACTCCAGGCCCTCCACCCGGGACAGGCAGAGGCCGCCCGGGCGCTGGGACTCGCCGGTTGGCAGACCACCACGCTCATTTCCCTGCCCCAGGCCATCCGCAATGTGATCCCGGCCATAGTGGGCCAGTTCATCGCCCTGTTCAAGGACACCAGCCTCGTTTACATCATCGGGATGCTGGACGTGGTGGAAATCAGCCGCGCCTTCATCCAGGGCAATGCCCAGTATCTCTCCAACGCCAAGGAACTGTTCATATTCCTGGCGCTGGTATTCTGGGTGTTCACGTACACCATGTCCTATATCAGCCAGAAGGTCGAGGAACACTTGGGAGTGGGTCAACGGTAGGTCCCTACGCATGCAGCAGGCGGAACCGGCCTTTTGGCAAACGACCATCTCCGCCAATCTCTCACACAGGGAAAGGTGGCTCAGGGTATGGAGCGGGCAATGATAGAGGAGACAACCAACGGCGCATCGGACGAACCGATCATCGTCTGTCGCGACGTTCACAAGTGGTTCGGCAACTTCCACGTACTGCGAGGCGTGACCACGACTGTCGATCGCAGCGAAAAACTGGTGGTGGTTGGGCCATCAGGGTCGGGAAAGTCCACGTTCATTCGCACCATCAACCGGCTGGAGGAGCACCAGCGCGGCGACATCATCGTGGACGGGATGCCGTTGACGCAGGATGTGCGCAACATCGATGCCATCCGCCGCGAGGTGGGCATGGTGTTCCAGCAATTCAACCTGTTCCCGCACCTGTCCGTGCTGCAAAACATCACCCTCGCGCCCATGAAGGTGCGAAAGTGGAGACGCAGCGACGCCGATGAGGTGGCGATGGAACTTCTGGAGCGCGTGGGAATCCCGGAGCAGGCCGACAAGTACCCGGGGGAACTCTCCGGCGGTCAGCAGCAGCGGGTCGCCATCGCCCGGGCCCTGGCAATGCAGCCCAAGATCATGCTATTCGACGAGCCAACGTCCGCGCTGGACCCGGAGATGATTCGCGAGGTCCTGGACGTGATGCGCGAGCTGGCGGACTCCGGAATGACGATGATCATCGTGACCCACGAGATTGGATTCGCCACCGAGGTCGCCGACCGCATACTGATGTTCGACGAGGGCGTGATCATCGAGGACGCCCCGCCCTCCCGCTTTTTCAACAACCCCACGAATGAAAGAACGCAGGCCTTCCTCAGCCAGATCCTCTCCTGATCCGTGGGATCGTCTGAATCAGGATTTCCAGGATTCTGAGATTTTCAGGATGTACAATTCTTGATCCTGAGCATCCTTTAATCCGGCAAATCCTGATTCAGACAAAGCGGGCTTAAAGAACCGTGCCCAGCAGGTCGAGGGCGGCCTGCGCCGCGCCGTGCTTGGTGGCGTCACGGTCGCCCTCGATATGTACCTCGACAGCGGTGTCCTCGCCGTCCTTGACCGACAGCCCCACCCAGAACGTGCCGATGGGCAGCCCGGAACGCCCGGCGGCGGGCCCGGTGACGCCCGTGGTGGAGATGGCGTAGTCTGTACCGGTCAGTTCCCGAACGCCTCGGGCCATACCGACGGCCATCTCCCGGCTGACCGTGCCGTGGTTGGGCGCCACCTCGTCCGGCACGCTCAGCACCGACTCCTTGAGGCCGCCGGTGTAGGCGATCACGCCACCGGGAAAGTACCGGGAGCTCCCCGGAACGGTACCAAGCATGTAGCCCACCAGTCCGCAGGTGCAGGCCTCTGCCACGGAAACGGTCTTTCCCGCCTCGGTCAGTTTCGCTGCGATTTCTTCAACTTGCATTGCAATTCCCGATCGTGGAAATTCTCAAAAGATGAGGTGCGCCTGTTACTTTGGGTCAGGCTCGGCGGTCCTCTCTGATTTCCTCAAATGCCGCCGCTACTATTACCAAGGCGTTTGTAGCAGCCTCTACACTGGCCGCGACAGCTGCGTTGGAGGCGCGGACAGTTTTCAGAGCATCGGTTGTGGCCTCCATGCTGGCCGCGACGGTCTTTAACGCTTCAGTGGCGGCGTTCATGCTGGCTACAGCAGAGTCCACGCTGTTTGCAATAGCCTGGTTAGAGGCGTTCATATTCCGCAATGCTGTTTCGACGTCACCTAACGCCTGCGTAACTCGCGCTTCCGGGCTGGTGGGTACAGTAGTCATGTGTGCACCTTAAATTCCTCGGGGTTACCTTACCCTATCAGAGTAGTCGCCAATTCTCAACGATGTTAGCTTCGGCTATCCATACGATTGATTTGGTTCTTACACATCCAGCATCTTGTCCGGTGTCATCAGCTCCATGATCTCGATGCGGTTGGCCTCGGTCAGCCGGTTGACCTTCTCCCTGATCGGGTCGGCCTCCCGTGGACGCTGAATGCCGCCGCGCCAAGGCGACATCAGCGCGTCATCCGTCCATTCCAGAACCACGGTGTCAGCCCCGGATGGCGTGGTGTAACCGTTGAAATAGACCCGGAACTCGCCCCGGTGGCCAGTATCGTGGTAGAGCTGCGCCTGTTTCTGCACCAGACTGGCCACCCTGCGGGCCTCGCCCGGTTTGCACTTCCAGATTCGCCTGAGCAGGTACATCCGATTCTCTCAGAACTGATTTAGGAACAAGCTCAATTCTTGCAATTTCCCGGTAGCCGCCCTCTCCGCAATACCGTTTCACCCCCACCCTTACC
>JAJDXU010000098.1 GCA_022823105.1 Dehalococcoidia bacterium | reverse complement strand
GGATAATCTGGTCGTTCCATACTCAAACGCTACGACCAACTGCTCCGTCTCTGCTTTCATGCGCCCATCCCAATTAGACCCTTTTTAGACACCCTCTTAGGGGCCAGTGCGATTCGCTGACCACAGACCGCTCGGGTCTGGTGAGCACGCGCGCCGGATTCGAGAACCCCGACGACCACACCATCCTGCCCGGCACCATCTCGGAGGAACCGCTGGGTCCGGTGGCGCCCCACGGGGACGACCGTGGTTTGACGTCGTCAAGGCCGTCATGGGCATCCTGATCTATGCCGAGGCCCACGGCGTTACGTCCGGAAACGTGCCGACCGCCGCCACCGGCGACACCAATGTTGACCGGCTGATGGGGCTGGAGGGCTCGTTCGGCCAGGAAGCCCTGGGTTTGTCGGACACGGTGGCCCAGGACGTGATTCGGGGCGTCGGAAACTATGGAGAGATTTACGACCGTCACCTGGCCCCGCTGGGGCTGGAACGAGAAGGCAGCCGCAACGCGTTGTGGGCGAACGCTCCCTGCACGGACTGCTACAAGGGAGGGCAGATATATGCTGCGCCGCTGCGATAGTCCGGTCAACCCATCCGGACAGCGTCGGGTTGAATGCCCGTGCCGATCTTGACGCAACAATGCCCGCCAGAGATTCCGCGTCCGCCAGAGATTCCGCGCCCGCCAGAGATTCCGCAAACACGCGAACGGACTCGGAACAAGGGTTTGCGGCAATCGTGGTAGAATCAATCCGTTTAAATCTCGGAGTTTACCCGACCGATAGTACAGGAGGAATATTTCAAATGAAGCGAACGATCAAATACTTGGCTGGTTCAGCGCTCATACTCGCGCTGGTGGCAGCCATGGCTTGCGGACAGGAAGAGCCGCCAGCTCCGCCGGCGCCAGCCGCCTCCGAACCCACCGCCGCCGCCGCCGCACCCACGCAGGCGATGGAGGCTACTGCGGCTCCCACGGCGGAGGAAGCGACCTCCATGGACAACCAGGGCGACAGCCGCCTCGACGCGGTTCGCGCGCGAGACAAGGTAATTTGCGCCAGCCGCAATGACGTTCCCGGATATGGCTACGTTGACGACAACGGCAACAACGTCGGTTTTGATATCGACCTGTGCCGCGCCCTCGCCGCCGCCGTGCTGGGCGACCCCAACAAGATCGAGATTCGCCTGATCACCGCCGCCGAGCGCGGACCGACCATTCAGTCCGGCGAGGTTGACATGCTGGTGCGGACCGTCACGTGGACCACCTCCCGCGACGCGCAGTGGGGCAACTACGCCCAGACCATGTTCTATGACGGCCAGGGCTTCATGGTACGCAAGGACCTGGGTGTGGGCAGCGCGCTGGAGCTGCAGGGCGCCAGCGTCTGCGTGACCCTGGGCACCACCACCGAGCTGAACCTCCAGGACTTCTCCAACCAGAACGGGCTGAACCTGGAAGTGCTGACCTTTGAGGATACCCCCGCGGTGGTGGCAGCCTACGAGAGCGGGCAGTGTGACGCGTTCACCAACGACCGCTCACAGTTGGCGGCGCTGGGAACGGGGCTTCAGAATCGGGCCGACCACGTGATCCTGCCCGAAACCATTTCCGAAGAGCCGCTGGGTCCGGTGGTTCCCCACGGCGACGACCAGTGGTTTGACATCGTGAAGACGGTCATGGGCATCCTGATCTATGCCGAGGCCTACGGAGTAACCTCCGGCAACGTCCCGTCTACCGCCACCGGCGACACCAAGGTTGACCGTCTGATGGGCCTCGAAGGCGCATTCGGCCAGGAGCCCCTGGGACTCAGCGAGACCGTGGCGCAGGACGTGATCAACGCCGTTGGAAACTACGGTGAGATTTACGCCCGAAACCTGGGACCCGATGGTATCAACCTGCCGCGGGAGAACGGCCGCAACGCCCTGTGGGCCAACGCTCCCTGCCAGGACTGCCCGAAGGGCGGCCAGATTTACGCCGCGCCTCTGCGCTAAAGCAGAGCCTTCAGGCAATTCGGCCATCGAATGCGGGGGCGGGTTTCAAACCCACCCCTGTTGCGTGTTTGCGGAGCGCAAGATGGGTTAGAATGTCGCGCAGCGCCGGCAAAAAATGCTGAATTCCGATACAACAATACCCCGCATACTCACCTACCAGGGCATTCCGGTATGGCGGCATGCCCAGATACTCCAGTGGGCCGCCCAGATTGCGTCGGCGATCCTGGTGGTGGCATTGGTGATGTGGTTTTTCGGCAACATGGCGTTTGCCATTGATGACCGGGAAATCCCCTTCGGCTTCAGTTTCCTGTCGCGCGAATACCAGACGCCCATCGGGGAGCACATCCTCCCGTACGAGTCCTCGGACACATTTCTCTACGCGCTGGTTGTAGCAGCCACGAACACCGTGGCCGTTGCGGTTGCCGGCGTGATACTGGCCACCCTGCTTGGCATTTTCGTAGGGGTGTGCCGTCTGTCCCCCAACTGGATCGTTTCGAAGCTGGCCACGGTTTACATCGAGTTTTTCCGCAACGTGCCGCTGTTGGTGCAGCTATTTTTCTGGTTTTACATCATCCTAGCGCTGCCCACGGTGCGTGAGGGCTACGTCATTCTGGACAGCCTCTACGTAAACAACGCCGGCATATCTTTCCCGGGGCCGGTGGCGTCCGGGACCGCGCCGGTGATGGTCTGGCTGGTTGTGGCGGTAATCGCGGTGGTTGCTGGGGTGATTGTGCATCACCGACTGACCAGACGCGAGGATGAAACGGGAAGGGCGTCGTATCCGTTGGTGTTCGGTTGCGTAACAACTGTGGGCCTGGCGGCGATAGCGTGGCTGATTCTCAGCGGCATTTTCGGTGATTCGCCCTTCTCCATCTCGACGCCGGCGCCCCAGGGTCGTTTTGGCCGCATAGACGGCGGGGTGACCATCAGGGCGGGCATGCTGGTGCTGCTGATTGGCCTGGTGATATACACGGCGTCGTTCATCGCCGAACTGGTGCGCGCCG
>JAJDXU010000435.1 GCA_022823105.1 Dehalococcoidia bacterium | reverse complement strand
TGGGAGTTCGGTGTTTGGGAGTTCGGTGTTTGGATGTGGGGATTGGGATGGCTTGGGGGGATGGTTCGGGGGATGACGGCGGGACGGATTGGAGGCGCCAGATATACATGGTAAAGACCGGCGCAGTTCGCAGGCAATGGGGGAGTGTCATTGACAGTGGGAAAGCGGAGAGAGGGGATTTCCTGGAGAATCGAAATGCTCTGAGCGGATCGCCCCGAACCGAGAAATGTCAGGCGTGTTCACCCGGTTGTTGCAGATCATCACGTGGCGTTGCGTCGCGTCTGAATTCAAACCGACGCAGCAATTTATTGCCCGTAACCCGACAGACTGTCCACGTTCTCCAGCAGGTCCAGAACCAGCGCGGTTGCGTCTCCGAGCAGGCTGGGGTTTATGTGCTCCATCGTATCGGCGGGCGAGTTGATGCGGGAAAGGTCGTCGGATATGAAGAAGACCACCGGCACCCAGGCCTGGCGGAAGTTGGCATGGTCACTGCCCCCGCCGCCTCGGGCGCTCACCTCCAGAGGGATGCCTTCGCGCTCCGCAGCCTCCCTGACGTGGCCCACCGCCCAACGGTCGCCCGAAACCACCAGCCGGTCGCCGGAGCCGATGGAGTCCAGGTTTATCATCAGGTTTATCTGATCCAGTTCTTCGGGAGTCAGATTGTCCACGTAGTGCTCGCTGCCGTGCAGCCCCGTTTCCTCGGAACCGAAAGCGACAAACCGCAGGGTAAACGGCAGGGAACGTCCCTCAATGCGCTCCGCCATGGCCAACAGCGCGGCCACTCCCGAGGAGTTGTCGGACGCTCCCACAGAGTTGGGCACGGTATCGTAGTGGGCGCCTATCACAACCACGCCGCCTCCGGCGCCCGGCGCCTCGGCGATTACGTTGCGTGAGGGAACGGCGTTGTCCTCGACGACAACGGCGGCCTCCACCATCTCGCCGGCTTCGACCAACGCCTTGAGCTTGAGGCCGTCGTCCCGGGACAGCGAAATCGCCGGTATCCGGCTCCTTCCGCGCAGCGTCCCCAGGAAATTCCCCGCCTCCCTGTTGTAGATGATGGCAGCCACCGCGCCAGCGTCATGCGCCCGGGATACCTTGTCGGCAAAGGTGATCTCGCCCCGTTCGATCAGGGCTACCTTGCCTTCCAGGCCCTCTGCGGGAATGTCCTCAGGCTTGCCCAAACCCGCCAGCGCGAGGGGGGCGATCACTTCTCCGCCCGTCGTCCCGGTCAGGATGTTGGCGTCCAGCACACCCGGTTCGAGCCCCGTTATTTCGAGGCTGGCCGCCGGCGCGTCCCAGGAGAATTCCTGCACCTCGGTTGTGTATCCCAACTCCTCGAAGCGGGTGGCCAGGAATTCGGCAGCCGCTCGCTCCAGGTCGGTGCCGCTGGTCCTGACTCCCACATCCTCCGCCAACTCGTTGAGGTAGGCAAATGCCCGCGCCTCCAGCAGGTCCAGGTCTTCAAATATCGCCGACCTTGCCGCGGAGGACGAGTCATTGCCTTGCGCCTCCGGTGTCGGCGCAGCCGTGGGCGTCGCGGTGGGAGATGCAGCGGTGGGCGCAGGCGTCGGCTCCGCAGTCGAAGTTGGAAGCGGGGGCGCAGCCGTCGCGGTGGGTGGAAGCGTGGGCGCCAGGGTTGGTTCCGGCGGCTGGGTGAGCGCGACGCCGGGCTGCGAAGCCGGACCTTCCGCACCTCCGGCCTGTCCTGCGGTCGTGGAAGTCGCCGTGGGGCCGGCGGAACAGGCTGCGGCGCCGAGCCACAGCAGCGCCAATACCGCCACGGTCGGCCCAGCGAGCCGGAATTTACGGAGAACGTTTGCCATATCAGTGTCTGCCTTTTGCGGGTTGCCGCTCTTTACGACACGAATGCTCCAAAGGTTTCGTTGCCGCTGCAATTTGCCGCGCAGATGATGCCAAATCCCGGCGATTCAGCACCGGAACGCCGCCGGTTGGCAGTGTGGGGGCCGGCTGTTAGACTGGCGACGACTGCATTGCCAGAGAGGAATGTATCAGCCGGAATACGCCTGGGAACATCCGGAGGTGGCGAGATGATACGCATGGGAGCGACGGGTTCACCAGCCCATTTGGATTTGTGCAAAGCCCTGGAGACGGTGTTCCGCAGAAACGGCGTCGAGTTCGATTGGGTGCTGTATTCCGGGTACGACGAGATGGTTGACGCGTTCGTGAGGGGTGAGATCAACCTGGCCTGGAATGGCCCGTTGTCCCACGTGAAGATGCGGCGAGCGATGGAGGACGGCGCGCCGGTGCTGGCGCTGCGCGACGTGGACGTTGGGTTCACCACCCGGTTCATCGCCCGGGCCGATTCTGAAATAGATACGGTTGAGGACCTGCCGGGGAAGCGGTTCGCCTTCGCGGCGCGGGACTCGGTGGAGGCGGGCCTGCTGCCCGTCTATTTCCTCAAACAGATGGGCATGACCCCCAACCGTTCGCTGGAAGCAGCGCACTTCTACGACCAGCGCACGGCGCAGCACGCCAACGATCAGGTCGACGTGGTGCTACAGGTGCTGGAGCGGAACTACGACGCCGGCGCCGTCAGCGCCCGCACGCTGGAATCGCTGACCGACCGGCACGGCATCGACTCCTCCGACCTCAGGGTGTTCTGGAGCAGTCCCGGGTACAGCCACTGCTGTTTCACGGCGCGGCCGGAGGTTGACCCCGCCGAGGCCGCGCAGGTAACTGCGGCACTGGTGTCCGTTGACGACAGCGACGAGACCGGACGGGCCGTGCTCAAAGCGGAGGCCTGCGACCGGCTGCTCCCCGGGATCGAGGACGGCTGGGATCTGGTCGAGGCGGCGGCGATCGCCGAGGGACTAATTTGATCCACCACACCGGGAGTTGAAGACTTGAGCGACAAGATCGGTTTCATCGGGCTGGGCCGGATGGGCCTGCCCATGTCCTACAACCTGCTGCGCGCGGGATATGACCTGACGGTGCACAACCGCAGCCAGGAAAAGGTGCGGCAAATCGCCGATGCGGGCGCCACGGCGGCAACGTCGACCGCCGAGGTCATGGAAAACTGCGACATCGTGCTGGCCTGCCTGCCCGACGTGGCAACCTGCGAGGAGGTGTTGCTCGGCGACGACGGCGCGCTCCCCAACGCCCGGCCGGGCCAGATCATCGTTGACCACAGCACCGTGGGCGCGTCAACGTCCAGGGCGTGCGCGGCGGCGGCGGAAGCCCGCGGCGCGATGTTCCTGGACGCGCCCATCAGCGGGGGCACCGAGCGGGCCACCGACGGCACGCTGACCATCATGGTGGGCGGGCCGGACGAAGCTTACGCTCGCGCCCAGCCGGCCTTCGACGTGATGGGCGCCGTCGTGCGCCACGTCGGACCAACCGGCTCGGGAACCGCAGCCAAGCTGGTGAACCAGCTGCTGGTGGGCGTCCACAAGGTGGCGGCTGCGGAGGCCATGCTGCTTGCCGCCAAGTCGGGGGCCGACCCCGCGCTGGTGTTTGAGCTGGTCAACTCCGGCTGGGGCCAGAGCTTCATCCTGGGCCGCAACGCGCCGGCCATGCTGGACCGCGACTTCGAGGGAATCCGGACGCAGGTGCGCGTGTTCCTGAAAGACCTGGGGTTGATACAGGAGATGGCGCGCGACCTGGAGACTCCAATACCCGGCGGGGACCTGGCCTACCGGCTCTTTACCGAGGCGGTTGATCAGGGCCTGGGCGACATGGACGGGGCCGCCATCGTGCTCCCCATGGAGGAACAGGCCGGGTTTCAGATACAGCGGAAATCCTGACCCGGGCGCCGCGTGCGCCCACATCCGACCCGCGCAAACTCTGCACCAGGAGCAAACCAATGCCCGACGAAAAGATCGTGTATTTCAACGGCGCAATGACGCCGGCCAGCCAGGTAGGGCTCTCCATCTACGACCGGGGATTCCTGTACGGAGACGCCGTATTCGACGCTACGCGCACCTTTGGCGGCAAGACGTTCCGGCTGGACCGGCATATCGACCGGCTGTACAACTCTTTGCGCTACCTGCGCATCGACGTGGGCATGACCAAGGCGGAGATGACCGAGGCAACGGAAGCGGTGGTGGCGCACAACTACCCACTGCTGCCGGCCGGCCAGGACATGTGGGTGATGCAGCGCATCAGCCGGGGCGTGGAGGCGCCGGATCGCGCCGGCGGGTTGCAGCCAACCATCATCATCGAAAGCCACGCCATACCCTTTGCGGCCCGCGCGCCCCTGTATCGCGACGGCGCTCGCATCAACACGCCCTCAGTGCCGCGCATCCCGCCGCGGTTCCTGAGCCCGCGCGCCAAGACCCACAACTACCTGAACCTCATCATGGGCGAGCTGGAGGCGCACGGCGAGGACCCGGACGCCTGGGCGATCCTGCTGGACGAGTTTGGCAACCTGACCGAGGGCCGGGGCAGCAACGTGTTCCTGGTCAAGGACGGCGTCGCCATGACCCCCAAGTCCCAGTACGTGCTGGAAGGCGTCACGCGCAACCAGACGCTGGAACTGGCCGCAGGGTTGGGCATCCCGACCATGGAATGCGACCTGGACCTCTACGACGCCTACACTGCCGATGAAGCCTTCCTGACCTCCACCAGCCTGTGCATCTGCCCCGTTTCGGGCGTGAACGGCTCCCCGGTGGCGGACGGCCAGGTGCCGGGCCCGGTGACGCACCAACTGATGACCGCGTTCAGCGACCTGGTGGGAATGGACTTCGCCGAGCAGTATTTGGCGCATTTGGCCTAGTCACCACGCCGGAGTAGTTCAGTAACACCCTCAAAACAATAACGTACTTCTGGATTCCGGCTTTCGCCGGAATGACGATAATGCAAGGAGACTACCATGACCGAATACCTGCCCGGCATCGTTGAGCCCAATCAGGAAGCGCAGCAGTTGGCGACCGATTTCGCGTTCACCGAGGGACCCCTGTGGCATCCCGACGGCTACTGGCTGTTCGTCGACCTGCGCCGGGAACCGCCGGTAATCCATCGCATGTCGCCCGCCGGCGGAACCCCCGACGTCATCCGCGAACCCAGCGGAGGCACCAACGGAATGACCCTGGACCTGCAGGGCCGGCTGCTGATGTGCGAGGGCGACAACCGCAGAATCGCCCGGATGGAGGCCGACGGAACCATCAACGTCGTGGCCGACCGCTGGGACGGCAAGCGCTTTCACCGCCCCAACGACATCGTCTGCCGCAGCGACGGCAGCATCTACTTCACCAACCCCAGCGGCCGCGTTCCCGAGGAAGAGCAGGAGATCGAGTGGCCCGGCACCATCCACCGCATCGCCCCTGATGGGACGGTGGAGTTGTCGGCCCATGACATCGACTTCCCCAACGGCATCGCGTTCTCTCCGGACGAATCGGTTTTGTACGCATCCAACACCCGCAAGTTGGGAGAACGCCCTGACCAGTATTGGGACGGCGAAGTCAAGCAGAACCAGTTCATCCAGGCCTACGATGTCGCCGCCGATGGATCGCTGAGCAACAGCCGAATGTTCGGCAGCATGGCCTCCGCCGAGGACGGCGTTCCCGACGGCATGAAGGTGGACGCCGAGGGCCGCGTGTACTGCACCGGCTCCGGAGGCGTCTGGGTATTCGATCCCGACGGATCCCACCTGGGCATCATCAGGGTGCCCGAGATCCCGGCGAACTGCGCGTTCGGCGGGCCCGACTTCCGCACCATGCTGTTCACGGCGCGCACGTCGGTGTACAGCCTGCGCATGACCACGCCGGGCAACCCGCTGCCGCGGGCGTAGTCCATTCACCCTCACCCTAGCCCTCTCCCATCAAGGGAGAGGAGATATCCAAGAGGACCTATGAGAGAGTTTGATGCCATAGTCATCGGCGTTGGCGGCATGGGCAGCGCCGCCGTGTATCACCTGGCGCGGCGCGGCTGGCGCGTGCTGGGGCTGGAACAGTACGACATCCCCAACGAGATGGGCTCCTCCCACGGCATCAGCCGCATGATCCGGCTGGCCTACCACGAGGACCCGTCCTACGTCCCCTTGCTCTACCGGGCCTACGAGCTTTGGCATCAGCTTGAAAACACGGCCGGGGAAAAATTGCTCGTGACCACGGGCTGCGTCCGTGGCGGCGTGGGCGCGAACAGGTTGCTGGAGGGTTCATTGGCCACGGTAACCGAGCACCACCTGCCCTACCGAATGCTCAGTGGGCCGGAGGTCAACCGGGAGTGGCCAGGGTACCAACTGCCCGAAGACGCCGAGATGCTCTACGAGCAGCAGGGCGGTTTCGTCCTGTCCGAGCGGTGCATCGTCGCCCACGTCTCGGCGGCGTTGGAGTCCGGGGCCGAGGTGCACGGCCGCGAGTCGGCGTTGGAGTGGGAACCCACCGCAGGCGGCGGCGTGGTCGTCACCACCGACAAGGACACCTACTCGGCCCGCCGGCTGGTGGTTACGGCCGGCGCTTGGGCTGGCAAGGTCGCGCCGGCGGTTGCCGCCAACGCCGTGCCCGAACGCCAGGTGCTCGGATGGTTCGCGCCCTACCGTCCCGAGCTGTTCAAGCCGGAGACGTTTCCCGTGTTCGGCATGGAAGTTGAGGAAGGCCGTTTCTACGGCTTCCCGTCCTACGGCATACCCGGTTTCAAACTGGGCATGTTCAACCATTTCCGCGAGCAGGTGGATCCCGACACCATGGATCGGGAACCCAACGAACGTGATGAAGCCGTCCTGCGTCAGTTCACCGAGCGTTATTTCCCCGAAGCGGCGGGCCCGACGCTGGCGCTCAAAACCTGCATGTTCACCAACACGCCCGACGAGCATTTCATCATCGACACGCTGGCCGAGCATCCGCAGGTGTCGGTGGCGGCGGGATTCTCCGGACACGGTTTCAAGTTCAGCAGCGTGGTCGGGGAGATCATGGCCGACCTGGCCGAACATGGCTCCACCGAACACGACATCGGCCTGTTCCGCCTGGGACGGTTCGACTAGTCGCAGCCCGGCAGACGCGGAGAGGAACCACGTCGATGGAAAACCCATTCGCCAACCCGTTTCCGGGGATGAACCCGTACCTGGAATCCAGGCGGCTCTGGCCGGACGTACACAACAGCCTAATTGCCGTGATGAAGTCCTTTTTGCGGCGCACGCTGCCGTTCCGATACACGGTCATCATGGACGAGCGTGTCGGTATCGGGAACGACCCTTCGAGAGACCCGCCGGCGCGGTACGCTGAGCCCGACCTGTCCATCAGAGGCGGCAGGATCCAGGAGCGCGTATCTACGGCCTACCGGACGGATGGCAGGGTGACCGCAACGCTGCCCTGGCCGGACGAAACGCCGCGGGAGTGGTTCATCACCATCGGGGAGCGGAGCCGGGAAGACCATGACCCGGTGACGATTGTCGAACTGCTGTCGCCCAGCAACAAGAGGCCCGGCGGACACGGACGCAGCCAGTACCTGGAGAAGCGGGAGCGCATCATCGGAAGTGGTACGCATCTTGTGGAGGTCGATTTGACGCGGGTAGGCCGGCCAATGCCGGTACTGGGTTATGACGGTGATGCGCCTTACCGCCATCTGATCAGCCGGTGGCAGGTTCGTCCCGACGTGGATTTGTACCCGTTCCGGTTACAGACGCCAATTCCCGACGTACCGGTGCCGCTGCTGGACGGCGACGAAGACGCAGTGGTCCCGTTGGGCGCGTTGCTGGACGGTATGTACGAGCAGGATTACTACGTCAACTACGTCGACTACAAAAGCGACCCGGAGGGTCCATTGTCGGATGATGATCGGGAATGGATTGATGGGCTGCTGCGGGAGAAAGGACTGCGCTGCTGACAGTTCAGGGACGGATGCGGACGTTATGGAAGAGCAATTTACCAACCCGTTTCCGGGAATGAACCCATATTTGGAAACGGCAGGGTTATGGCCAGACGTGCATAACCGCTTGATTGGCGCGATCAGCTCCGTGTTGCGGCGTACCCTACCTTTGCGATATTCGGTGGTTACAAAGGAGCGAGTGGTCATCGGGCACAGCCCGCCCGAGGAACCCAGCCGAAGATACGCGATTGCCGACGTGGCTATCTCCGGTGACGCGGATTATCCGGGTGGAAACAGTCCGGGAGAGGATCCGACAGCAGTAACCGTCCTGATACCGGAGGTGTATTGGACGCGTCAACGTTTTCTGACCATCCGTGAACAGTCCCGTGGCAATGCGGTGACGATTTTAGAGATACTCTCTCCGACCAACAAGTTGCCGGGTGACGGGCGACGGGAATTTCTTGACAAAAGGCTGCGCATCCTGGAAAGCGGGACGCACCTGGTGGAAATTGACATTGTCCGAGCGGGCAATCCGCTTCCGGTCGAAGGATATGACGGCGACGCACCATATCGTATCCTGGTCAGCCGCAGCGAACTTCGCCCATCTGCGGAGTTGTATCCCTTCGCATTGCGGTCCCGCATCCCCGACATCGCGCTACCCCTGCTGAACGCTGATGACGAGCCCACGCTGAGGCTGGGGGAAATTGTCAACGATCTGTATTTGCAGGATTACTACGGCCGTCTGGTGAACTACAACGACGATCCCGCCGGTCCTTTGTCCAACGCCGATCGGGGGTGGATTGACGGACTGCTGCGGGAGAGTGGACTGCGGGAATGAAGCCCGTATTCGCCACCAACCGATCCCAACGGATACTGACGAGGAACAACCCCATGAAAATAACCGACGTTGAAGCCATCGCGCTGGTCTGGCCGGCCCCCGAGCGCGAATACTGGACAGCCCTGCGCCCCATCGGACGGGTGAGCGAACTGCTGGTGCGCGTCCACACCGACGCGGGATTCTATGGCATCGGCGAGGCCCACGGCGCCGGCCAGGGTTTCGCCGGCATTTACAGGCAGAACGCCGACGGCGCGATCCATGCCGACGGCGCGTCGCGGGCCGTGGTGGACCTGTTGAAGCCCATGCTGATGGGCCGCGACCCGGTGGACAACGAGGCGCTGTGGGATGAGATGTTCGGCCTGTGCCATCAGATCGGCTGGGCCGGCTCCGGATTCGGACGCCCGCAGATCCTCACCGCCCTTGCGGCCGTGGACATCGCGCTCTGGGACATCAAGGGCAAGGCCGCCAATATGCCGGTGTACAAACTGCTGGGCGGACACAGCAACACCGCGCCGTGCTACGTGACCGGCGGCTATTACCAGGAGGGAAAGTCGGTTGCCGATCTGGCGCGGGAATGCGAGACCTACGTGGACATGGGGTACGAGGCGATCAAACTCAAGATCGGGCACGTGAGCCTGCAAGAGGACTACGAGCGGGTCAGCGCCGTCCGCAGCGCCATCGGCGAGGGCATCGACCTGATGGTGGACGTAAACGAGGGCTGGGACGTGGACACCGCCATCCGGGGCGCAAGGATGCTGGAGCCCCTGAACATCCGCTGGCTCGAAGAGCCGGTGCATTGGTACGACCGTGTCGAGGGATTGGGCAAGGTCGCCGCGGCCACCACCATCCCCATCGCGTCCGGCGAGAACGCGGTGCATCGCTGGGACGCCCGCGACCTGATTCGCAGGGGCGGAGTACGCGTCATGCAGTTCGACAGCACCCGCAACTGCGGCATCACCGAGTGCCTGCGCATCGCCGGCCTGTGCTCTGCCGAAAACGTGCGCCTCGCTCCCCATCACGACCCGCAGGTCCACGGCCACATCGTCGCCGGCCTGGAAGTCGGCGAGATCTGCGAAACCTTCCCGACCGCCGACAGAGATCCCATCTGGGAGGAACTGTTCACCGCAAGACCCGAAATCTCCGGCGGCGTACTCACTCTGAACGATCTCCCCGGATGGGGCATCGAACTGGATGAACGCACGCTGGAACGTCGGGGCACGTGGGCCTGACGCCGACCCGTCGCGCGCACGCCTGTGATCTGGGTACTGGTGGCAATCGGCGGCGCGGCCGGATCCGTGCTGCGCTACGCCGCCAATCGTCTCGCCGCCCATTACCTCGGCCCCGATACGGTGGTCGGGATCTTCGCCGTCAACATCCTCGGTTCGTTCGCGCTGGGCTTCCTGGCCACCGCCTTCATGCAGCGGTTCAGCCTGCCTATTGAACTCCGCGCCATGGCGACCGTCGGGCTCCTGGGCGGGTTCACCACCTTCTCGACCCTGGCCTACGATGGCGTGAGGCTGCTATCAAACGGCGAGTATGCGCGGGCGGGAATATCCGTCGCTGCCAACGTCATCATCGGCCTGGCGGCCGCGTGGCTTGGAGTAATCGCCGCCCGCGCCACCGTCTAGCGGCATTGCCGGGGGCAATCCCCAGTGATAGAATGCGCGCCGTTATGTACAGTCGTTTCAACATATTTTCAAAAACGGGACAATAAAATGCCGGACTTTGACGATTACCTGATCGTGAGTGAGTTCCCTGAAACGCCCGTGGAGCGCATGGTGGTCGCGTTCCGCGGCTGGCCCGACGCCGGAGACGCAGCCACCGCGACCCTCAACTATCTGTTGAATACATTCCAGGCCGAAAAATTCGCCGAAATCGATCCCGAGGAATTCTTCAACTTCGCCCAGGAACGACCACGATCCACCCGCAGCAGGGACGGCACGCGACACCTCCAGTGGCCCGCCAATGAGTTCTATCTCTGGCGCGGCAATCAGGACTCGCCGCCGTCAGTCCTCTACCTGGGAACGGAACCGCACCTGCGATGGCGCACCTTCTCATCGCTGGTGGCCACCGTGGCCCGCCGCTGCGGCGTCAAATCCGTGGTGCATGTCGGCGCGTTGCTGGACGCCGTACCTCACACGCGCGCGATAAGGTTCACGGGGACCTCCACCAACCGCAACATCCAGGCCAGCTTTGACAAGGGCAACATCCGGTCGTCCAACTACCAGGGACCCTCAGGCATTACCCTCCCCATATCCGAGTCGCTGGCCGCCAACGGCATCAGCTACACGTCGTTGTGGGGGCACGTCTCCCACTACCTCCACGCCACTCCCAACTTTCGGGTCAGCCTGGGCCTGGCGCGCTACCTGTCCGACATGCTGGCCCTGCCCATCGACCTCGGCAGGCTGTACACCATGGCCGACGCGTTCGACCGTGAGGTGGAAAAGGTCATCGCCGAGGACGAGCAGCTGGGCAAATACATAGCCACCCTGGAAGAGCGTTACGACGACGCCAGCGAGACTCGGAACGCGCCCGACCCGGCCGACCTGGTCAAGGAATTGGAGCAGTTCTTGCGGGCTGAACGGGGCGGCGGGTACTAGCCTGCCGCGTCTTGCGGGGCCCCCGCCCGGCCGGTATAGTCAGGCAGACCACTATCCTGCGTTAGCGAGGGCGTCTCTTGATGATTTTCGACTGGCCGGCCCGAATGCGGCAGATGGCCGATTTCGTGGGTTTCTCGGATGAGGACCTGGCGCTGGTGAGGGCTAGCGGGCCCATCCTGCTGGACCGTGCCGAGGAGTTGACCACGGCCGTCTATGACCACTTTCTTCAATTCCCGGCCACCGCCCGATTCTTCCTCACACCCGAAGGCGAGATCGACCAGTCGCGCCTGGACCGCCGCAAGCACAGCCTGGCCCGGTGGCTCAGAAACAGCATCGACTTCCAGTTGGATGAGCAGTTCCCGGTGTTCCTCCTGGCGATGAGCGTTGTGCACAGCAACCCGTCAATGGAACGGGGCTACCTGGGCTCGGTTCCTGCCAGGTTCATGATCGGCACCATGTCCTTCGCCCAGACCGCCATCGCCGGCGTCCTGTCGGAAGACATGGACGACCCCCACCTGGCGCTGCGAACCTCCGCAGCGTGGAACAAGCTGCTCATGCTGCAACTGGACGTGCTGCTGGCCGGCTACGTCACCGAGACTCCAACGCCGCCCACACCGCTTCCCGTCACCGAAGAGGAAGGAGCGCTGGACGGCGACGCGGACCCGCAGGGGATGCGCCGCGTGCTCACCAACATCCTGGATGAGAACCACCGGAACGCGAGCGCCAACGGGTCGGCGCAACCACACCAAGGAGAGTAACCATGACCAAGGTACTGGTGATACAGGGCGCCGGCATGAACATGCGCGGCAAGGTTCAGGTCGAGATCTTCGGCCCCAACACCCTCGACCAGATGAACGAGCAGATCCGCGGCTACGGCGAGAGCCTGGGCGTCGACGTCAAGATCGTGCACTCCAACGTGGAAGGCGAGGTCGTGAACGCGCTCTACGACGCCTGGGAAGAGGGGTACGACGCCTGCCTGATCAACCCCGCCGGCTACACCACCGTCAACGGGCCGCTCCGTGGCGCAATCCAGCAGGTCCCCATGCCGGTGATCGAGGTCCACGCCAGCAACCCCACCGCGCGCGGAACCGTGTCCGCCGTGCTACCGGTGAGCAAGGGGTGCGTGTACGGGTTCGGGGTGTACGGGTACTACCTGGCCCTGGAAGCGGTGAAACACACCGTGGAATAAAAACGGGGCGGGTCAGAAACCCGCCCCAATAGTTGGAACGCCGTTCCGGGATTATTCGCAGCGCAGGCAGCGAACGTCCTTGAAAACGGTGTCGTGGATGCCAGGGTTGGTGATCAGGTAGTCCATGATGATGCGGACAACCTTGCCCTCGTCGGCGATGTTGTACTTTTCCTTGGATACGTTGATTAGCCCGATGTGCTCGGCGTTCACGTCAACGGTTAGCGCTGTTTTGGTCCCTGCCATTTCCATTCGCTCCTGAAGGCTGAGTGTATCGGCGGCCGAATCGCCGCCGGCCGTGCCAGCATATCATAGCGTCGCGACGAAGGCGTCGGCCGTATCGTATCCGCGCGTACACGCCGGCGAATCGCCTTGAAAACCGCACGGCGGTTCAGTAGGCTGGTTTTAGCGAGACCACGAAAAGGAGGGAGGGACATGGCCACCATAGCGACCCGGTTCGTCTGCGCCAGGTGCCAGCACACCGAATACGAGACCGATGAATTCCGCGCCACCGGCGGCAATTTCGCCAAATTGTTCGACGTGCAGAATAAGAAATTCTCCACCGTTTCCTGCAAGCAATGCGGGTACACCGAAATCTACAAGGGCAGCACATCCACCCTGGGCAACATCTTCGACTTTTTCGCCGGCGGCTAGCGGAGGCAGTCTGTGCCGTTGTAGTCGCGAATGATTATTCGCCACTGCAACCGTAATGGCCGACAGTCATTCGCCCAGGCGATCGCGCCAATAGCAACGAAAAGCCCTCCGCCGGCGCGGAGGGCCATTTGTTTGCTGGTACCCCGGATGGGCTTCGATCCCATGATCTCCACCTTGAAAGGGTGGCGTCCTTGACCAGGCTAGACGACCGGGGCATAAACACCGCATAGCGGCGTCTATTGATTCTATCACACAACCCGAATTTACGGATAAACGGCCAGCGCCTCCAGGGACATTTCCTCCGGAAACCCGCACATCAGGTTCATGTTCTGCACCGCCTGGCCGGCCGCGCCCTTGACCAGGTTGTCCAGGCAACTGATGACGATCAGCCGGTTGGTGCGCGGGTCAACCACGGGATGGATCAGGCAGTGGTTGTTGCCCAGCGTTTGCTTGGTCTGCGGGGGCGCGTTGGTTACCTGCACAAACGGCTCGTCGGCGTAAAAGTCCTGGAAAATCTGCCGGATGCGATCCGAGGCATCAGGGTCCTGGGCCACATCCGGGCTCAGCGGCGCGTAGCACGAGCTCAGGATCCCGCGGGTCATGGGGATCAGGTGGGTCAGGAACGTGAGATTCACCGGGGAATCGGACATGGTGTCCAGCTCCTGGCTGATCTCCGGCAGGTGCCGGTGCCCGTTGACCGAATAAGCCATCACGTTTTCGTTCACTTCCGAGAAGTGCGTGGTCATGCTCAGGGTGCGACCGGCGCCTGAGACGCCGGACTTGCTGTCCACGATGATGTCGCCGCCGATCAGCCCGTGCCGGATGGCCGGCGCGAGACCCAGGATGGCGCTGCTGGGGTAGCAGCCGGGGTTTGCCACCAGCCGGGCGTCGGCCACGGCGTCCCGGTTCAGCTCGGTGAGGCCATACACCGCCTCTTCCAGATACGTCGGGTCGGGGTGCTCGACGCCGTACCACTGCGAGTACACGTCGGCCTGCTTGAGACGGAAGTCCGCGGAGATGTCAACGACCTTGACGCCCTGTTCCAGCAGTGGGATGCAGGCCTCGGCGCTCGCCTTGTGGGGCAGCGCGGAGAAAACCAGGTCGAGTTCATCGCACAGGTCGGCGGTGATGTCCAGGTCCATGTTGTCCAGGTGCGGGAACACCTCGCCCAGCGGCTGGCCGGCCGCGCTGCGTCCGGTTACCGACGCGATCTCCACCTCGGGATGGTGGCGCAGGATGCGGACCAGTTCGCACCCTGCATATCCGGTGACGTTGATGATGCCAACTTTGAGGTTTCCGGCTTTCACGGTTGAAGCTCCTTCACGACTTGGGTGTGCGGGACGGGGGTTGGCGTAGCGGACTTGCCGCCGCGTCGCCTGCGTCCCGGAGCCTGAACGTCGGGCCGGTCGGAGTCGGCTGCGTCGTGAGCCACGGCGGCCGCGGCCTCCGCCGCCTCCTGCATGGCCTTCTCATCCCGCGATGGGCAGCCGTAGTTCACCACGCAAACCCCGCACAGCGGACGTTGAGCCTTGCAGACCTTGCGCCCGTGGGTGATGAAGGCCGCGTGGAACGGGTAAACGTCCTCGGGAGGCATGGCCGCCTCCAGCACCTCGTGAGCCTTGTCGGCGTTGACCTTGGGCCCAATGATGCCCAAACGCTGACTCACCCTGAAAATGTGAGTATCAACCGCCATGGCCGGCATGCCCAGCGAGAAGCTCAGTATTATTCCCGCCGATTTGGGCCCGATGCCGGGCAACTGCCTCAGCCAGGCGCGGGCCTCGTCCATTGGCATTTCCGCCAGGAACGTGAGGTCCAGCGATCCCTCGTTTAGTTCCAGGATGCGATTGAGTACGGTCTTGATGCGCGGCGCCTTGATCTTCGCCAACCCGCCGCCGGAGATGGCTTCCTCGATGTCCTCGACCTCTCCTGCTGCCACCGCTTCGAGGGTGCCGAACCGCTCCATCAGGCTCCGGAATGCCCGCTCGGAATTGCGGTCGGACGTATGCTGCGACAGGATGGTGAAAGTCAGTTCGTGGGCCGGATCCAGCCGCGGCTCGTTGGCAAACGGGCCGTGCTCTTCGGTCATCAGCCGGATGGCGTCGGAGATGGTTACGCCGGGCTTCTTGGTGCGCCGCGACCGGCGCGTTTTGGCCGCTTTCTTTGGTGGCATTTCCCTGTCGCCAACGCAAGATCAGGTTCAGTGACAGGGGGATTTTAGCACAGCGCGTAACCCGTTGGCCGTCAGGGCCCCTCGGTTTGCGGGCGAGCCGCTGTTTGGGGCGGAGGGTCCGACGGACGCGACACCAGCGGGGTCAGGAACAGCGCCGGCAGGGAGATCGCAATGCACGCCAGGGCGTTCAGTGTTACGGAAGTCTGGATGCCGATCTGGTCTCCCAGCCAGCCCATCAACAGGACTCCCGGCGGCGTTCCGATGCCAATGCACAGGCTTTGCAGGCCAACCATCCGGCCCCGCATCTCCGGCGGAGACGACCTCATGGTGATCGCGCCCTGCATGGTGCCGAAACAGGACAGCCCAATGCCGCTGAGCACGAGAATCCCAAACGTCACCGTGTACCACGGCGACCAGACGAATATCGTTGAGGTGATCATCACGCTGAACGCGCCGATGGCGAAGATCCGTCCGTGATAGCGCACCGTCCCCACCGACGCCAGGATCACCGCGGTCACCAACTGGCCCACCGACTCTGCGGCGGCCAGGATGCCGACCAGCGTCTCGCCGACCCCCAGATGGTCCCGCCCGATGGCAGGCACGAACTGCCGCGCCGGGAAAGCCAGACCATTGATCATTATGGTGATGAACAGCATGCCCATCAGTTGGCGATGGCTGAATGCGGCCCGCACCACGTCGCCCAGGCTGTTCCAGATCGGTTCCACCCGCCATTCCCGCTCGACTCGCGGAATGCGCACCCGGAACGCCAGCGCCACGGCCGCAAAGTGCATCGCGACGATGGCCGTGTACGCCCAGGTGTAACCGGGATAGTGGGGCCAGAAATAGCCGATGTGCTCAATCAGGAACCCGCCCACGAAGGGGCCGATCATGCGCCCCACCGTCCCGCTCATGGAGTCGATGGACAGGGCGTTGACCACTCGTCGCTCGCCCACGATGTCGAATATGGCGGTGCGGCGGGCCGGGTCCTCCAGCGCGCGACTGATTCCCTGCAACAGCATGGCGGCGAACACGTGCCACGACGCTATCTGTCCCGTGAACAACAGGAAGAAGAGGGCGACGCCCGCGCCCAGTTTCAGCAGCATCGAACTGACCCAGATCTTCTTCCGGTCAAACCGGTCGGCGATGATTCCGGTGAAGGGCGAAAATATGGGCCGCGGCAGGTTCTCGAATCCCAACACCAGCCCCAGCATGAGCGTGGAATCGGTCAGCGTGTACACGAGAACGCTGGTGACCAGGAGCTCCATCCACCGGGTCAGCTCGGAGACGTTCACGACGTACCAGATAGCCCTGAACCGGGGGTTCTGCAGAACCTCCATCATGGGCGAAGCCGGGCGACCGGCGGAAATTGCCAAATGGACCTCTCTGGCGTACGGCGGGAGACGCCTGCGCACGGCGGATTTTACACCCCCGTAACACGCTGACGCTCGTGCTTCCCGTGCCTGATTGCCCCGGTTGACCGCCCGGTGCATCCCGCCTGGCGGTTGCGGTATAATCCTGAATCGTTGATGACCCTAGGGATCCGGGACCATCTCTGCTGGCAGGATCGGTTGCTATGGCTACTTCCAGAGTTACCAACGACCAACGGGAGGCCCGTCGGGGCCCGCGCTTCGTGCGTACGGGCTACAGGCCGGCGGCGCGCGCCGAAGCCGACACCGGGTTCAGCACCGGATTCAACAGCTTCCTGGCCACGGGGCGCCTCTCCCTGGCCCTGCGCCTGGGGTTGCGGTACGGCGTGGACCGCCAGTACATCCCACGATACCTGGGCATCCTGGCCACCGACGTCGCCTTCGCTCCCTTCCGGTTCTGGCAGAGCGTGGCGTACGGCCGCCGCGTCCGGCGCGCCGAGATCCATCCGGAACCCGTATTCCTGCTTGGATTTTGGCGTTCCGGCACCACGCTGCTCCATAACCTGTTTGCCTGCGACCCCCAGTGGGGTTTCGTCAACACCTACCAGGCCGCGCTTCCCGACCTCTTCCTCGCCGGACAGCACCGTCTCCGTCGCATGCTGGCGTCCGCCTTGCCGGAGAACCGGGGCATCGACAACATTCCGGTCGATTTCGCCATGCCCCAGGAGGAGGAAATCGCGCTGATGTGCGCCAGCGGGCTCAGCCCATACGTATCGCTGAACTTCCCGCGCACCGCCGATAAAACCCTCGAGTACCTCTTCATGGGCGACGGCGTCGATCCCCGCGAACGCGAACGATGGAAGGCGGAGTACACCAACCTGCTGAAGGCCGCCAGCTTCTACATGGACGGGAAACCCCTGGTGCTCAAATCCCCGTCCAACACCAGCCGCATTGAGGCGTTGCTGGAACTGTTCCCGGATGCAAGGTTCGTGTACATCCAGCGGAACCCCTACGACACGGTCCGCTCATACATGCACCTGCTCAGGCTCATGAATGGCTGGCACGCCCTCCAGCACTTCGATTTCGATGAGCTCATGTTCCGGCAAATCAGGATATACCGGCGGATGGCGGAGTCATATCTGCAACAACGCCGGTCGATCCCCGCCGGGCGCCTCATTGAGATCCGGTACGAGGATCTGGAGCAGGACAAGATCGGCGAAATGCAGCGGATCTACCGCGCCCTCAATCTGAGCGGCTACGATGCGTTCGCGCCCGAACTGGAAGAATACGTGGCGTCCATCGCCGATTTCCAGAAGAACCCTTCGCAGATCAGCGGCCCCGTGATCGAAATGGTCAACGACTACGTGCCTTTCCTGGTGTCCGAGTATGGCTACGAGTTCCTGGAAGCGCCGTCGGGTGCGGATTGACCCGGTCGTGATAACATCGAAGTGTCCACCAACCAAGGGAGGCCGTAAATGGAAAAGGCAGTCACAGATTTCTGGGTAGCTACTCGCGCGATCCTTGACGAGACACCGGTCAACGCCACGCTCACGGAGAATCCGGAGCGCAGCGGTCGCGAGTACGACACTTGGGACGTGACCCTCCGCAGCTATGGCGGTCAGCGCCTGCGAGCGTTCTACACGGCCCCGAAACACGGCAATGCGTCGGGCAAGTTTCCGGCGGTGCTCGCCGTCCCCGGCTACGGCGGCGGCAAGGACATTCCCTATCACGTGGTGATGCACGGATTCGCAGTCCTGACCCTGTTCCCGCGCGCGCAGGGCGAGAGCATTCCCGAATGGGACCTCCCCGAGGGAACCACCAAGCTGACCCACAACGTCACCGACCGCGACACCTACTACTACCGCGCCGCCTACATGGACTGCGTGCGCGGCATCGACTTTCTTTCCGAGCGCGACGAGGTCGACGCCAACCGCATCGGCATGTGGAGCCGCAGCCAGGGCGGCGGTTTTACACTGTCCACGGCCGCGCTGGACCACAGGCTTGCGGCGGCGGTCGCCGAGCAGCCGTTCATGTGCAACTATCCGCTTGCCATCGACATCGACACCCGCCCCTACGACGAACTCTACAACTACGTGCGGGAGCATCCCGAGCAACGGCAGGCCATGCTGGACACCCTGTACTACTTCGACGGTCTGACGCTGGCCGACGCCATCGAATGCCCCACCTTGGTCGACATCGGAATGGCCGACACCATCTGCCCATACGACACCGTCATGCCGGTGTTCGACCGCATCAGGGCGCACAAGTCGCTGCTGGTGTACCCTGACCTGCCCCACAGCCCATGCACCGACTTCAACCTGCACGCCATGAACTGGCTCAAGCGGTACCTGGGAACTTAGGTGACGGGGAGATTCGCAAATGGATTCGGTAGCTACCCTGCTGGCCAAAGCGCGCCGAGCTCACGAGCAAGAACGGGAAAAAGCGCCCGCCCTGCTGCTCAAAGCCGTGCAACAGCGGGTAAGGGAGATTTGCCCGAATGAAGATCCCTGGGACGCCGTGCGACGCATGGCACAGGAAAAGGATGATCTGGCGATCGACGGCGCGTACTGGTACGTCATGTCGATTGAAAATGATCAGCAGCGCAATCTGCCGTACGACGATGAAAGTTGGGAAGTCAACATCGACATGGCCGACATTCTGATTGAAAAACTGGATCGTTACTATGGCTGAGGCAAGCCCTCAGACGTACCGCCAATGCGCGATATCAAGGTTGCAACGCGCGGAAGAAATGTACCGCGCAATCAGGTCGGAAACCCGGGTAACGGCTTTTTGCGAACTGGCGCAGGTAGCGTCGCTGATTTGGGACGCAGTGATAGACGCTGTAGCCGTCTCATATATGGCCGGCGGGTCAACACCATCGGGAAATTCCACCGAACTGAGTCAGTACGCAAAGGCGGAACTGCCGGATGCGTACGAGTTCTGGCATGGGCCGGCACGCCTGCACAATTTCCAGCATCGCCCCTATCTGAACTACGACGCCTTTGACTTTGCTTGTCGACGCACAGCCGTCTTTTTGGAAACGCTCAACCGGCGTTTGCCCGAGCCGTTGAGGCTGCCAGCAGATAGTTTCAATTGGCTACCTAGAACTGCCTGGTGAGGAGACACCCCATGTCCGCTCGAACCGGGGCCGAGTATCTTGCCGGCCTGAAAGAACAACCGCGAGAAATCTGGCTGGACGGCCAGCGAATCGAGGACGTCACAGAGTTCCCGGGACTCGCCAACGGCGCCCGCTCCATCGCCGCGCTCTACGACGCGCAGCACGACGCCAAAGCGCGCTGCGAAATGACCTACCCGTCGCCCACGACAGGCGATCCAGTGGGACTCTCTTTCATCATCCCCAAGTCCGCCGATGACCTTTCACGACGCCGCGAGATGATGTCCACCTGGGCCCACGCCAGCTACGGCATGATGGGGCGAACTCCCGACTTCCTCAACGTCACCATCATGTCCATGGCCGCCGCCGGGGATTTCTTCGGCGACAACCGGCCGGAGTTCAAGCAGAACGTCATCAACTACTACGAGTTTGCCCGTGAGAACGATATCTGCATGACGCATACGCTGGTCAACCTCCAGCGCAACCGCGCTCCGTCCGCCACGTCCATGGACTACAGCACCGACGTAGCCCTCCACGTGGTCAGGGAGACCGACGCCGGACTGGTGGTGCGCGGCCCCCGGGTGCTGGCGACGCTCGGTCCGCTGTCCGACGAGATCATGGTCTACCCCACGCGGTCAAGCCTGCTGGCCCGGGATGAGGACGCCCACAAGTACGCGTTCGCCTTCTCCGTCCCCTGCGGCATCGAGGGCCTGAAGTTCATCTGTCGCGAAAGCTTCGACCAGGGCAAATCACACTTCGACCATCCTCTCGGCTCCCGCTTCGAGGAGATGGACGCCATCGTCTATTTCGACGACGTCCTCGTCCCCTGGGAACGGGTCTTCATGTACGGCGACCGGCACAAGTGCAACAATATGTCCAACGCCACCGGACAGTACGTGCACACCGGTCACCAGGTCGTCACCAAGAACGTGGCCAAGTGCGAGTTCGTCACCGGCATCGCCAGCCTGATGGTCAAGACGCTGGGCAGCGGCGAGATACCCCAGGTGCAGGGACTGTTGGGAGAACTGGTCGAGAACCTGGAGATCACCAAGGCATTGCTCACCCAGTCCGAGATCAACGCGTCCATCGACGAATGGGGCGTCATGCTGCCCGACCGCATCCCGTTGAACGTGGCGCGCAACCTGTTCATCAAGATGTACCCGCGCATGGCGGAAATAATCCAGCTCCTCGGTTCCAGCAGCCTGATGGCCCTGCCCTCGGAGCGCGACTTCAACGGCCCGCTCGGTGAGGTGCTCGACACCTACCTGGACACCGACACAGCGTCCGCCCGCGAACGGGTGCGCCTGTTCCGGCTGGCCTGGGACACCGCCTGCAGCGCGTTCGGAGGCCGGCAGGTGCTGTACGAACGCTACTTCCAGGGCGACTGGATGCGCAACGCCGCCCTGCTGCTCAGCATCTACGACCGCGAACCGCTGATGGAGCAGGTGCGGGAGTTCCTGGAACGGGACTGACGCGCGCGCTACTACGCGCAATGACGCTGTGGGGGCGGGTTTTAAACCCGCCCCCACGATTATCCGTACGCTGGCGCGATGAATTACTTCATCAGCCCCTCGACGACGGGACCCTTGAAGGCGTTTTCGCCGCCAAAGACCGCGCCGGTCTTGCCATCGTTGAACTTGGCCAGGCCAAGGTCATACACCTGCTGCGGGAACGGGATGTATCCAACGGAAGCGGCCAACCGCTGGCCGTGCTCGCCCAGGTAGTACCTCACGAACTCGGCAATGTGCGGCTCCTGCGCAGCGTCCGCACGCACGTAGATGAACAGCGGCCGGCTCAACGGAGCGTAGGCGCCGTTGTTGATGGCTTCGTCCGTCGGCGTGATGCAGCCGGCGCCGCCGTCAATCGGCACGACCTTCAACTTGTCCTGGTTCTCCACGTAGTAAGCATAGCCAAAGTAGCCCAGGCTGTACTTGTCCCCCGAGATACCCTGCACCAGCACATTGTCGTCCTCCGACGCCACGAAGTCGCCCCGCGACACGCCGCCGTCCCCGTTGATGGCCTCGGTGAAGTAGTCGAACGTTCCCGAGTCCACACCCGGCGCGTACATCTTGATCTCTTCGTCCGGCCACGACGGGTCAACCTGGTTCCAGTGGGTGACCACGCCTTCAGACTCAGGCTTCCAGATCATGTTCAACTGCTCAACCGTTAGACACTCTACGAAGTCGTTGTCGGGATTGACCAGGACCGACAGCCCGTCGATGGCCACCGGCAGCTCGATGTACTCGATGCCCGCCGCGGCGCACGCGTCGGCCTCGGTCTGCTTGATCGGGCGCGATGCGTTAGAAACCACCGTCTCGTTGGCGCAGAACTTCTTGAACCCGCCGCCCGTGCCGGAAATCCCAACCACCGCGCGGACGTTGCCGCCACTCAGGTCGCCGAACTCCTCGGCCACCGCCTCGGTGATCGGGAACACGGTGGAAGATCCGTCGATCGCTATGTCCCCCGACAGGCTGGCGTAGTCCACCGCCGGGGTCATCTTGTCGCCCCTGTCCATCATCATGGTGTCGCCGGACAGGCCCTTGGCAACCGGGCCCTTGTAGGCGTCGTCGCCGCCGAAGACGGTCCCGGTGGCGCCGGCGTTGAACTTGGCCAGGCCAAGGTCATACACCTCTCCTGGGAACGGGATGTAACCCACGGAGGCGGCCAACCGCTGCCCGTGCTCGCCCAGGTAGTACCGCACGAACTCGGCAATGTGCTCTTCCCGCGCGGCGTCCGCCCGCACGTAGATGAACAGCGGCCGGCTCAGCGGAGCGTACGTGCCGTTGTTGATCGCCTCGTCCGTCGGCGTGATGCAGCCGGCCCCGCCGTCAATCGGCACCACCTTGACCTTGTCCTGGTTCTCCACGTAGTAGGCGTAGCCAAAGTAGCCGATGCTGTACTTGTCTCCGGACACTCCCTGCACCAGTACGTTGTCGTCCTCCGATGCCACGAAGTCGCCCCGCGACACCCCGCCGTCGCCGTTGATAGCCTCGGTGAAGTAGTCGAACGTTCCCGAGTCCACGCCCGGCGCGTACATCTTGATCTCTTCGCTGGGCCACGACGGGTCAACCTGGTTCCAGTGGGTGACCACTCCCTCGGACTCAGGCTTCCAGATCATGTTCAGCTGCTCAACCGTCAAACATTCCACGAAGTCGTTCTGCGGGTTGACCACAACGGATAGACCGTCGATGGCCACGGGCAGCTCGATGTACTCGATACCTGCTGCCGCGCACTGGTCGGCTTCCTTCTGCTTGATCGGGCGCGACGCGTCGGAGATCACCGTCTCATTCTCGCAGAACTTTTTGAATCCACCACCCGTTCCCGAGATGCCCACCACCGCGCGGACGTTGCCGCCCGTCAGGTCGCCGAACTCCTCGGCCACGGCCTCGGTGATCGGGAACACCGTCGACGAACCGTCAATCGCAATGTCGCCCGACAGGCTGACGTACATGCTCGGATCGACGGCCTTGTCAGTAGCAGTCGTCGTGGTCGTCGTGGTTCCGGCGCTGCCGGTGGTGGCGCCGGCGGTGGAACCGGTCGACCCGCCGGCAGTCGTGTCGCCGGTGGCCGTCGAACTGTCGCTGGATGTGGCGCTGGCGGTTGATCCGCCCGTCTGCGCCGGAGTTTCCGCCGACGGCCCGCAGGCCGCCGAGACCAACACAATGGCAATGGCTGCCGAGACTGCCAGGATCAGCAGCCGAATCGGCAAACGATTTAAAGTGTCCAATTTAGGGGAACTCATCGATCCTCCTCGAATCGTTGTTTTTGTCAGGTTCCTTGTCGCTGGACTATTTCTGTAAGTGGAGCAAAGATGGCAACCGGACCGGTCCAGCCACCATCGGGCATCATCATTCGATAGGCTTACCTCCATTGCAACTCTGGCGACCTGCGGCGTCCCGCGCGCGCCGAGCGGCAGGACTGTTGAACTCATCACCCGAACAAAAAAAGAGCGAAGCCTTTATGCTTCGCTCCATTGAACGAGGAAGGGCCTTTCCCACAGCGGGAAAGGCCGCTTCGGGAATGGCGGGCAATTTCAGAATTCCATCTTTTTGCTTGGCGACGGCCCGGCCCGAAACAGGGCAAAAAATAACGGGGAATGAAATCCCCGTACCATCGGTGACTGGGCGCCCAATCGGGCGGAATGCAGCAGGCGCAATGCATTCGGCCGACGCGCCTGCCGCGGGCGCCGGCAAAGGACGTTTCGTCACCGCCTTCAACCTGTGGCGTTGAGCCCCAATCACACTTTGCGATTCAACCGTGTGCATCGGAAGCATGATCTACCGCGAATCCTTCACGATGGCTTCCAGCTCATCCGGCTCTTTCGGAATCCCTTCGGAGAGAACCCTGCACCCGTCGTCCGTCACCAGCACGTCGTCCTCGATGCGGATGCCAATGCCCTTGTACGCTTCGGGCGTTTGCCTGGCTTGCGGACCGAAGTAGAGACCAGGCTCAACCGTCAGCACCATCCCCGGCCGCAACCGGATCTGACCTCGATCGTCCCGGTACGGACCGCAGTCGTGCACGTCCAGTCCCAGCCAGTGCGATGTGGCGTGCATGTAGTAGTCCCGGTACGCGGCGTCGTTGAGTATCTGCTCCGCATCGCCCTGCATGATGTCCAGGTCGATCAATCCCTGTATCAAGGCCCGGGTCGCAACCCTGTGCACGTCGTCGAACCCGACGCCGGGCTTCACCGCGGCGATGGCTTTCTCCTGGGAATCAAGGACGATCTCGTATATCGCGCGCTGCGCCGGCGTGAACTCGCCCGACACGGGCCACGTGCGCGTAACGTCCGCCGTGTAGTACCCGTACTCCGCGCCCGCGTCGATCAGCAGCAGGTCGTTCGGACCCAGCGTCTCCTCGTTGCGGACGTAATGCAGCACGCACGCGTTCGCCCCGCCGGCCACGATGGACGGGTAGCCGTTCCGAGGCGATCCCAGGTGCCGGAACGGACGCTCCAGCGCCGCCTGCACCTCGTACTCGGTTATCCCTGGCGCGGCGGTCTGCATCGCCGCCTCGAACCCGACGGCCGTGATGTCGAT
>JAJDXU010000138.1 GCA_022823105.1 Dehalococcoidia bacterium | reverse complement strand
ATGGAGCCGCCGCCGGCCTTGCGCATCTCAGGAATGGCCGCCTTGGTGCCCAGGAAAACACCCTTAGCGTTGATGTCGAAAATGTTGTCCCACAGCTCCTCGGTGGTGTCCTCGATGCCAACCTGCCGGTATATGCCAGCGTTGTTCACCAGGATGTCCAGCTTGCCGAACCGCTCCACGGCGGTGTTGACGGCGGCGTTCCAATCGTCCTCGCTGGTAACGTCAAGGCGGACGAATACGCACTCGCCGCCGGTCTCGTTGATTTCGGCCTCAAGCTGCCGTCCCTCGTCTTCCAGGACATCGGCGATGACGACCTTGCAGCCTTCGCCGGCGAACAGGCGGGCCTCGGCGGCCCCCTGGCCTCGGGAACCGCCGCTGATCAGGGCAACCTTGTTTTCCAGACGCATGACACATACCTCGCATTCGGCGCAACACCCTGTCGGGGCGTTGGCGCAGACAACGTAATTCATTGACGGCACGATTGTATCCCAGCGCGTTGGGCAGTCAAGAACGCCCCGGAAGCGTCTCCGTAGGCTGGGGTTCGGCCAAACGCGTAGCCACCCCAACGCGGGTTATACTATTGAGCCGCCATTATCTTTGCTCCGGTGGCGTCGACGTGGACCATGTCCGCGGCCCATCAGGTCGGCGGCCGGATCAAAAAGGGAACCAACAACATCAGCACTCAAACGGCGCGAGTCCAGCAGAAAGAGGTGAACAAAGCGTGGTTAATGGCCGTGCTTGCGCTCACCGTATTTGCGACCATCAGCGCGATTCTCATTCTTCCGCCGCTGCTGGTGGAGATCGCCACCGACCTGGAAATATCGGTGGCCGTGGCCGGCCAGTTGGCGACTGCCACGTTCGCGGCGTGGGCAGTCACCGGGGTATCCGCCGGCCCGCTGTCCGACTCGTTTGGCCGCCGCCCGGTGGCTCTGGTAACCCTGGCGGTGCTCTCGATCTCCGTGCTGGGGTGCGCAATCGCGCCGAACCTGGAGACACTCTTCGTGCTGCGGGTGCTGGCCGGGCTGGGCGGCGGCGTGATACCCCCCAACATCGTGGGATCGGTGGCAGACGTCATTTCCCCGGCCCGGCGGGCGCGTGCGGTGAGTTCGCTGCTGGCGATCCAGGGGCTCGCGTCAGCCATCAGCGTGCCGTTGGTGGCGGTTCTGGCGGACGTTGGGGGCTGGCGGTTTGCGTTCGTCGTTTACGGCGGGGTGCTGGTTGCCGCGTTAGTGGCCAACTGGCTGTGGCTACCGAAAAACCTGGGTGAACGGGTTCGCAATTTTGCATATTTGTCCCGGTACAAGTCGCTGGTGTCGCTGCGGTTCTTCCGGGTAGCGGTGGCGGTGAACCTGACGCAGCGCATCGCCTTTTGGGGAACGATCAGTTTCTTTGCCGCATACCTGATCAACACCTTCGATCTGAGCGTGGGTTTCGTGGCGATGCCGTTGGCGATAGCCGCGATCGGCCAGATGGCCGGAAACTACGCCGCCTCGTACGCCGCCAACCTAAGGCGACGCGCGCTGATCATCGCCGGCGCCAATGTGGCCGGGGGAGCGTCGTGTTTGACAGCCTTTTCCATGGACATGGGACTGTGGGCAACGGTGGCGGTGGCGACGGCGGGGACGGGCCTCCTGAGCGTGGCGTTCCCGATCCTGATCTCCGCGAGCACGGAGTATTCGGGCGAGTCCAAGGCGACCGGCGTGGGCCTGATGGGGTTCAGCAACCAGGCCGGCGGGATGCTGGGCGCAGCGATAGCGGGAGCGCTGTTGGCGAGCGTCGGGTATGTCGGAATCGGCTATATGTGCCTCGCGGTGACCATCCTCAGCGCGCTGTTGACTAGCCTGTTCGGCAAGCAATTCGGGGAGTCCGCGGGACAGAACAGGACATAAACCTGCGCACGCGGCGCCCACGAATGTCTGTGGATCCGGCGGCAACGCGGTGGGCGGGACCCCTCTACGATAACGGGATCTCTCTACGATAAAATGTGGACATGCTGACGAAATTGCGCGTTGCCCGCGTGTTGGCTTCTCAATTTCCACTCCCATTGCGCAGCGTCCTCGGAGGCCTGGCACTTTGCGCGTTGGTTTCGGCAATCGGTTGCGGGACGGGACAACCGGCGGCGGATTTCGCGCTGACGACGTTTGCCCGCGAGGAGTTTCGACTTTCCGAACAGCGGGGCAACGTGGTGGTGATCAACTTCTGGTATCCATCGTGTCCGCCATGCCGCGACGAGATGCCGGCATTCCAGGAAGCCTGGGAGCGATACCAGGGTCGGAACGTTCGGTTCATTGGATTGTTCGTGCCGCAGGGATTCGACACTGAGGTCGAAGCGCGGCAGTTCGTCGAAGAGCTGGGGTTGACCTTCGCCTTTGCCACCGACGTGCGGGCGCGGGTCGCGCAGGAGTACGCCGTGGTGTATTTCCCCACCACCTACTTCATCGACCAGGGCGGTCGCGTGCATCTCATGGAGATCAGCCGGATGGATATCGAACGACTGACTGAAATTCTGGACGACATGCTCGGCTGATGGACGCGCTGGACGTCATCCTGCTGATCATCCGTTGGGCCCACGCCCTGGCGGCGGTGGCATGGATTGGCGGCAGCCTGTTCATGCTGCTGGCGGCCCGTCCCGCGCTGCGAAACGCTGATCCCAAAGGGCTGGTGGGGCGTGCGCTGGCGGTGGAGTTCCGGCCTGTGGTCACCACCGCGATTGCGGTTTTGATCGTGAGCGGAGTTATCCTGACGGTGGACCGTCTCACGTCCGACGCTGCCGGCATCGCCTACACCGCTGTGCTGGTCGCCAAGATCGTGCTGGCGGTGTACGCTTTTGGGGTCGCATGGCTGTTGCCCAGACGCCGGGAACAACAGGCCGGGGGCATTCGCCGCGTGCTGGCTGGACCGACTGCGCTGACCGTCGTGGGCGTCGTCGTGATCGGGTTGGCCGACGTCCTCACCTGGCTGTTCGAGCGCGGCCTGGTGGGCTGAAAGATCGGGGAGAAACATATGAAAACCGACCTGCTGGACATCATCGCGTGCCCGGTGTGCAAGGGCGAATTGACACTGGAGGCGGACGAGATCGCTCCCGAAAGCGCGCGGGACGCCGGGGAGGTGATCAGCGGCTCGCTGATCTGCGAGCTGTGCAACGAACGTTACCCCATCTCGGGCGGCATCCCCAACCTGTTGCCTCCTGACTTGCGGGACGCTGAGATCGCCGCCGGGCGCTAGCGGTTGTTGAACTGCTCCTGCCGCTGTTCCAACAGCCGTATGATGCTCTCCGCCATCCGGTCATCCACTGAGTTTCGCTCAAGGTTCGCCGTGGCTTGGGTGAGGTTGGCCGAAGCCGCGCTGAGGTTGGCCGAGGTCTCCACCAGGTTGAGAACGGCCTCGTCGGAAACTCCTGCGAAATTCTCGGCGGACACCGCCATCGCGTCGCTGACCCGTTCCAGGTTGTGTGCCGTCGTGCGCAACGACGGATAAAGGGACAGCAGCACTATGGTCGCGGCCAGCACTCCGATTACGAACGCGGACAGCGCAGAGATCACCGCTACCGTTCTGATGCGTTGCAGTGTAGAGTCGACCGATGCCAAGGGCACGGCGGTTATGGGCTCGGGGGCGTTCATCACCATCTCCTGAGTGCCATGGCGAACAAACAGGGGCGGATTCCATACCCGCCCCTGAATCGAGATCGGATGTGCTTGGCATCAGCCTCCGGTCAGGATGGCTGCAACCTCGGTGGCCAGGCCCTCGGCGCGTTCGCGCAGGGCAGGGCGGTCAAGGTTTTCAATGGGATGCTGGGTGAAGATGGTCGGATAATCCTCAGCGCCCCACATCTTGGCCATGCCCTGCGCGGTGGGGATGAATCGGTCGGTGCAAATGGTGGCGGAGGGGAGGCCTGCCTTCTCAACGTGGATTCCGTCGTGCACACTGCACGCGCTGCAACTCCCTCAATCTCCGATGGCAACCACCACCGAATCGACGTTGGCGACCAACTCCTGCAACTCCTGCGGGTCGGCGGGCCGGGAGGCGCTGGGCTTGCGGAGCCAGCGGACCTCGCGGATCTCATAGCGATTGCGCAGCACCTCGGCCAACTCCTCCAGCAGGACGTCGGCGTTGCGCTTGCTGTCATCGATCAGGCCGACACGGGTGCCGGCCAGCGAGGGCAGGCGCGGCGCGCCATCAAAAGGCGCGATGATCGGCTCGGTGACCGGGTTGACGAGAGTGTACTGTTGGGTTGTCATGCTTTGCACCTCCCGGTGTAGCGATTTGCTGAATTGTCGAGCAGCGCCATCGCTATGCGTCGCTGCCACGGTCGTTGTCGTCGCCAACGTCAATAAAGGGTGGTGGGTTGTCCAGGTCAGGGGGCTGAGTGCCACCTTTGGTTGCTTCCTCCCACCAGGCTTGGATCAAGGTTTGTGCTTCGCTGCGACCCTCGCTGCGCCCTCTGGCGTGGTTTATCCTGGCGATCCTATTGCGCTCTGCACGGTCTGCTACGGCGTATTTGAACATGGCGAACAACCTCAGTATGGATTCCCAACCGTGCCGCTATGAGTCCCTGCCACGGTCGTTGTCGTCGCCAGCGTCAATAAAGGGTGGTGGGTTGTCCAGGTCAGGGGGCTGAGTGCCACCCTTGGTTGCTTCCTCCCACCAGGCTTGGATCTGGGTTTGTGCTTCGCTGCGCCCCTCTTGGAGCCCCTCGCTGCGCCCTTCTTGGAGACCCTCGCTACGGCCTCGGGCGCGGTTTATCCTGGCGATTCTATTTCGCTCTTCGCGGTCGGCGACGGCGTATTTGAACATGGCGAACAACCTCAGTATGGATTCCCAACCATCCCGGGACAGCCAGTATGTTAGAGTAACGGCGCTCAGAGTCAGGCATACGATTGGGTCGGGGTCCAGCGGCACAACCGTTCCGGCGGTCTCGGAGGCCTCGCGCAACCACCCGGTCGGGGTTATGGCCAGCCTGGTGACGGATACGATTGCGGCGCTGATGGCGGTCAGCGGTACGACCCACTTCGCGCCGCGCCCGATTTTGTAGATTACTCCTTCGCTGCTGTCGTCGGGTCCCTGCTGCGGTTCGTCGTTTCCAATCATGGCGTCAGGACGCGCCACAAGGGCAGGTTCGAGCCAATTATAGCGTACAACGCAACTGACGTACGGTGAGGATGGATTTTCCCGACCAAATGGTCGCGTGCGTTAAGGGAGTTGTACCTTTTTCGTTACCGCGGTGGAACCAACCTTTGGGCCCCAGCTTGGAATCACCGATGCCATGTTGGATTCCTCGCCGCCGGCGAATACCACCAGAATGTCCTCCGGTTCCGGGATCAGCGAAACCATGGCGGCCTCGTCGCCGGGCTCCACGTCTCCGGGCAACACCAGCGCACGCTTCAGGTCGGCAACCGAGCGGTGGATGTTGGCGTGGAGGTATTCGCGGATACGGTCTTTGTTCCACTCGCGCCACAGGTTACTGTTGCCGGCGAACGTCACCACGATCTGCCCCTGGCGGATGCCGACGGAAACGTCGCCCACTGAGCCGGATGTCGACATGGAGGTTCCCAGCGTCGAGGCCACATCAGCCATGGTGTACAGGATCGCCTCGGGACGGCCCACGGCGCGGATCTGGCGCGGGCTCTCGCCGGCGAATACGGTGACGGTGCTGTCGCCGGCGTCAAAACCGAGATCCACGTGCAGCGGCGTCCAGTGAGTCTCGCCTTCAGCCTCGGCGATGCAATAGGTGTACTTGCCGGGATGGCCGATGACGCTGCGGTCAAAGAGGCCGGGAATTGCGGCGCAGGCGTTCATCAGGATCAGGCGGATGGAGCGGCCGATGGTGCCGTTGGCGCGGTTACCGGGCCCGAACAGGTTGTTGCGGCTATTCAGGCCAATCTGATCGCGGACGGGCCCGTTGACGATGCAGAGGATGGCCGAGCCGCCCATGCTGGACGACGGGCCAACCAGGTTGAACACGGGATCCAGCATCGCCTCCGTAGCAGCGAGCACGACTGGGAAGTACTCTGGCAGGCAGCCGGCCATTACGGCGTTGGCAGCAGCCTTTTCCACGGTGATGACGCGGCGGCGTTCCGGCAGTTCGCCAAGCACATCGTCGGGGGGACGGCCGGCGTAGCCGATGAACTCGGCGACGCGGCCGATGGTGGGCGGCACGATGGGCAGGCCGTCGCCCCAGCCAAGTTCGTAGCCCTTCTCAACGGCGGAGAGGGCATCGTCCCAGCTGGTGGTAGTGGTGTCAGTGAAGGAAGTGGTCAATTTGTTTGCCTCTGAGTGTTGTTTTAAGCGAGTACCTATTTCGTCGCCAGTATCGGACTTTGCTACATTAGGTTTTCGGCGTTTCGAGGCTAATGAACAATCGCGCAGTTACGACTTCAACATCTTTTCAATGCCACTGACGAAAACGCCAAAGCTGTGGGAACGATTGCTTTCCAGCGTCATATGTTGCGCCATAAGACGAGCACCTGCAATTTTTCCGTACACGCCTACAAACCGCTCGATATGGTTAGACGGTTTGACGATGCCGTCAGGGTGGTAGTAACGCGGTCTATTGCCAATGCCACGCAGTCGCTCGTCGTTAAACGCGACTGCCATAGCATCGGGATCACCCAAATACCAGGCTTCAAGTTCTTGGCAAACGATGCGTATCAATGTGTCTTCCCGTCTCCCTTCATGGCAAAGTAGGCGGATATTTTCTTTAACGTTTATGCAATCGGCGCCATCGCTATCTCGCATGATGACAAAACGGTCTCCGGGCACTCTCCAGTTGCGCAACGTGTTGCGGATACTACGCTCCAGGTCGGTTTTGCCGGCATGGGGAATGCACAAGAACGGTGCGCCAGGGAACAGACGGGGCATCAACCCCTCCAGCAGGATTTGCATGGACGGCTCTTCGAGCAGGAATATCAACCGACCCATTGAAGTCCCGCCCCGTCAAAGAGATTGCGCCTCCAAAGGACTCCCGGCATCTCACCCTTGACCAGATCACGCAATACATCGCTGTGCGAAGCGCGCTTGACTGCGCTGAATCCGTCCCGCTTCATCAGCCAAAAGATTTCGTCTAGCCTCACACCGTTCAAAAAATCGGGGGAGTGTGTGGAGACAAAAACTTGTCCCCCTCGTTTGGCGTAGAGCCTAAATTCTTCTGCCAGCGGGTACAGTAACTCAGGATAAAGTTGGTTCTCCGGCTCTTCGATTGCAAGCAGCGGGTGCGGTGTTGGATCGTAGAGGAGCACCAGGTAGGCGAACATCTTTATGGTGCCGTCTGACACGTAACGGGCGATAAACGGATCCTCGAAGCTGCCGTCTTGGAATCTAAGTACCAACCGCCCGTCCTCGGTAGGTCTTGCTTCCACGTTGCTTACGCCCGGCACCTGCCAACGCATTGCTCGTAGAATTTCCTCAAAGCGATCCCGATGATTTTCGTAAAGAAACTGGGCGACTTGGGCGACGTTGTCTCCCCGTGCTGAGAGATGCTCAGCGTAACCTGCTTCCACACTCGGGCGCGCATCTGCTATTTGAAAGTTTGATATGTACCAATTTTCGATCAAGTTGCGGAACTCCGACACTATATGGAAATCGCGGAACTGTCCGAGTCCTTTGATCGCCAGAATGCTGGGGTCGTCCAGCTTATAGTCCGCGCGTTCCACGGTAGCGCCTTCCTGTCCATAGGCGCACTCGTTGGTGATGGCCGTTCCCTCACCCTTGTGGAAGTCAACGAACCTCCAAGGCTGCCCACGCTGCCCACGTCGATACCTAAGAACTTCGCTCTCGACTACCACCCTTCCACGTTCTTCGTTGATCGCCAGTTGGTAGGTCACCAGTGGGCCACCGCTTTCACGAAATTTTATGGTGAGCTCTATGGGCCCTACGGCATTCCGGCTGACCAACTCGCGGAAACCACCACGCCGGGCCACTGCCGCACCGACGTTTTGTGTCAGTGCGTCCTTGAGGAACGTGAACACGTCGAAAAGTGTTGATTTGCCCGACCCATTGGCGCCGACAACTACAACCATACGGGGCAGATCATTTAACAGTACGTTTCGAAACAACCGGTAGTTTTTTATCTCGATGCTTTCAATTTGCATCCGACGTTCCTCGGAGTTAGCGATCATCTTCTATTATACTGTCGATAAATTAGCGGCGAACTTGTATATGCGCCGCCGCTCCTGTCTGGATTGCGGACAGGGAACAGCGGCGCGCCATTCTCGCGTCTTCAGCGAGAAACTACGCCTTGGCGTACTTGGAGAAACTCCGCAGCTCGCGCGGCGGGTCCATGTGGCTGCCGCGGATGGTGTAGGACACCTCGGACACATACACGGCGCCGGTGCTGTCCACTGCGATGCCATGGGGCGCGATGAACTGACCGGGGCCCTCGCCCTCTTCGGGAGCGCCGAACACGCAGACACGGTTTCCATCAGTATCGTAGATGGTGACCCGGTGGCCCAGGCCAGGCGCATCGTCGACGCCGCCCATACCGTTCAGCTCACCGACGTAGATGTGGCCGCCCCAATACACCATCGCGTCCGGCCGGTGGATGTTGCTCCACATGGTGAGGAAGGTGCCGTCGGTGTCGAACAACTGGATGCGGTGGCACTCGCGGTCCACCACGTACACCCGCTCGTCCTCGTCAAAGGCGATGTTGTGGGGCCGGATGAACTGGCCGGCGTCGATGCCCGGTTCGCCCCAGGAGAACTTGTACTCGCCCTCCGCGGTGTACACGTGGATGCGGGAATTGCCGTAGCCGTCGGAGATGTAAATGTCGCCGTTGCTGGGCCGGATGGCTGCCGACGTGGGCCGGTTGAAGGGCTGGCCGCTCCAGCGCGGAGCCGGATGGTTCTTCTCGCCGATTTCCATCAGCTTTTCGCCGGTCACGCTGAACTTCTGGATGGTGTGGATGCCGTCGTCGGCGGCCAGCAGCGTGTCGTCAGCCTCGCTGTAGTACAGACCGTGCGTACGGTTCTCGCTGAAGTGGCCCTGCCCGAAGGAACGCTCGAAGTTTCCGTCCTTGTCGAATACCATGATTGGATGCTCGCCGCGGGTCAAGATGAACACGCGGTCGTTGCCGTCTACGGCCACGCCGGGGCATTCGAGCAGTCGCATCCCGTCCGGCAGTTTCAGCCAGTTATCGACGAAGGTGTATTGAAAATCTCCCTGCCCATAAGTTTCAGGCATGATTCCTCTCCCTGTGCAAAGTGTGTGTGGTGGGTTTGATTTACAGCGGCTATCTTACTTGCCGGCGCATTACTGGGCAACACACCCGCCGTCGATGACGAGCTCCGCCCCGGTGACGAAGGATGCCTCGTCGGACGCCAGGTACAGGACGCCGTACGCAACCTCGATGGGATGGGCGCGGCGGCCCAGCGGGACCAGCGCCAGGCGCTGCGCCGCCACCTCTGGGTCGTCGTACGTGGACGCGCTCATCGGCGTCATGATGGGGCCGGGATGGACCGAATTGCATCGGATGCCCTCGCGGGCGTACTGGATGGCCGTGGCCTTGGTGAACAGGCGCACCGCCCCCTTTGACGCATTGTAGGGATGGGAGCGGGACCATGCCCCCGACAGGCCGGCGATGGACGATATGTTGACGATGGAGCCGCCGCCGGCGCGCCGCATGGCGGGGATGGCGGCCTTGGTGCCGAGAAACACTCCCTTGGAGTTAATGTCCATGACGCGGTCCCACTCTTCGACGGTGGTCTCTTCGATGGATACGCGGCTGGCGACGCCGGCATTATTGACGATGATGTCGAGCTTGCCGAACTGTTCCACTGCGCTGGCGACGGCGGCGTCCCAGTCGTCCGCGCTGGTAACGTCGAGTCGGACGAATATCGCGTCGCCGCCGGTCTCGTTGATCTCCGCCTCCAGCTGCCGGCCCTCATCCTCCAGCACGTCGGCGATGACCACCTTGCACCCCTCGCCGGCGAACAGGCGGGCCTCGGCCGCTCCCTGCCCCCGCGAGCCGCCGCTGATCAGGGCAACCTTGTTTTCCA
>JAJDXU010000160.1 GCA_022823105.1 Dehalococcoidia bacterium | reverse complement strand
CCCGGCCCCCTGCTAAACTGCCGCCATCACCAGACATCCCGGAAGCACGCGCACGCAAGGAGCCGCCGTTATGCTGATTGGCCATTTCACCGAGCAGCCCTGGCAGGATGAAAATTCCGGCCTGATGGGCACCCAGAGCACCGACCTGGGCATCTCCAACAGCCACTACCGCCCCGAGATCGGCGCCCAGCTCTACAACCGCTACCTCGACGAGAAGGTGTACGCCGAGCAGATGGGCTTCGACGCCGTCATGCTCAACGAGCACCACTCCACCCCCTTCTGCATGCAGGGCGTCACCAACGTCGGCGCGTCCATCCTGGCCCGCATCACCGAAAAGGTGAAGATCATCATCCTGGGCAACGTCCTGCCCATCTGGGACGACCCGCTGTGGCTGGCCGAGCAGCTCGCCATGATCGACATGATCTCCCACGGCCGCCTGGTGTCCGGCTTCGTGCGCGGCGGCGGCCGCGAAAGCTGGTCCCACAACTCGCCGCCCAACTTCAACCGAGAGCGGTTCGAGGAAGCCCACGACCTGATCCTCAAGGCCTGGACCGAGGACGGCCCCTGGCGCTGGGAGGGCAAGCACTTCCACTACCGTTACGTCAACCCGTGGGCTCGGCCGCTGCAGCAGCCCCACCCGCAGATCTGGATCCCCTCCACCGTGTCCGTCGAGACCGTGAAGTGGTGCGCCGAGCATCGCTACCCGCTGGTCCTGCTGGCCACCCGCCTGGAGCCCACCCGCGAGGCATTCCAGCTCTACCCCGACACCGCCGCCGAAAACGGCTACGAGTCCGGCACCCAGAACGTCGCCTACCTGTGGAAGGTGCACGTCGACGAGACCGAGGAACTGGCCGAGGAAGTCGGCCGCAAGTACCTGTCCGGCGTCAGCAACCCGTTCCTGGCCGGCAACGAGGGCGGCATCAACCCCGCCATCATGAACCTGCCGGGCCACACGTCCCGCACGTCCCGCCGCCTGTCCGCCGCCGCCTTCGGCCCCGCCGGTCGCTTCGGCACCAACCGCCGTCCCTTCGAGGACCAGGTCGCCGACAGCACCATCATCACCGGCACCCCCAAGACGGTCATCCCCAAGATCCGCGAGGTCCTGGAATACCTGCGCCCCGGCAGCGTGTTCTTCTGGGACGGCGACGGCGCAATGACCCACGAGGACCAGATGCGCAGCCTGCGTCTCATGGGCGAGGAAGTCATTCCCGCCGTTCGCGAGATGGGCAAGGAGCTGGAGCTCTACTCCCCCTTCGAGGTGGACCCCCGCACCAACCAGCCCTTCGTGGACTCCACCACCGCCGCGGAGACGGCGACGACTACCGCGGACTGACCACGGCATCACCGGAAACCCGTGCGCATGAGTCATCCCGAAGCTGGAGTGGCGTAGAAGAGGGAAGGGAAACGGGCTAACCGTCGGGAGCTCAATGCGGAGCGCAATCTGGAGAGCGGTATCGCCACCCGGCGGTGCCGCTCTCCCGTTCGGTGGCTGGCCGGTGGAGCCGCGGCCGGTCCACCAATCCGCCCGCGGCGGACCGCCAGGGTGGGCGGTCCCTGCATCCCTGCCGCCATCGCACTGTCCGTGCCGGCGTCCCAACGACCCCACGCGAAACAGGCTATAATCCGAACATCACACGATGACGAGGAGCCCCAACATGGTCACCACCACGCCGGCCCGCGAGGCCGCCGAGCTGATCTTCGAAAAATACAAGACGGTGCAGCCCTTCGACCGCCTGCCCGACGGCCTGTTTCCCAGGACCCTGGAAGACGCCTACTCCATCCAGAAGGAACTCCACTGCATGTTGTCCAGCCTGTGGGGTCCGCTGGCCGGCTACAAGCTGGCCTACACCACCCCCATCATGCAGGAACGGGCCGGCCTGGACCATCCGGTGATGGGCGGCGTGTTCGAGAAGACCATCCTGCGCTCTCCGGTGGTCCTCAACTTCACCGAGTACGTCAACCTGGGCATCGAGCTTGAGGTCGGCGTAACGCTGGGCAAGGACCTGCCGGCGTCCGGCGCGCCCTACACCCGTGAAACCGTCGCCGATGCCGTGTCCGAAATCGCCACCGCCTTCGAGATCGTCGATATCCGCACGCCCGACGACCTCACCACCGAGGAGCGCACGCTGATGAGCGTGGCCGTCAACATCCTCAACTCCGGCGTGGTGCTCGGCGACCCCGTAACCGACTGGCAGAGCCTGGATCTGGTCAACTGCCACGGCACAATGCAGATCAACCACGAGCAGGTGGGCGAAGGCTACGGCCGCGACGTGATGGGCCACCCCTTCGAGCCCCTGGTCTGGTTGGCCAACGAACTGTCCCGCCGCAACCATCCCCTCAAGGCCGGCGACACCGTCATCACCGGCAGCCTGGTGCCTCCCACGCCGCTCAGCTTCGCCTCCGAGGGTCGCATCTCCATCGAGGGCCTGGGCGAGGCCGTGGTAGTCTGCGCTTAGATGGTCTGCGCCTAGCCGCCCGTCTCCACCCACAGCGCGTACACAACCCGGCGCGAGAGCCCGGTGGCCGCCACGACCTCGGCCACGGCCTCGCGCCCGCGCATCCCGGCCGCCCTCCGCTGAACCAACGCCTCCCGCGCCGCGTTCACGGTAATGGTTGGTTCACCGCCCACACCCGCAAGCTCAGGCGACACCGGCCCCACCACGATGGTGAACTCCCCGCGCGGCTCCGCGAAATGCCCCACCGCGTCAGACGCCGCGCCGCGCCACACCTCCTCGTGCAGCTTGGTAAGCTCCCGGCATACCGCCAGCGGTGGGTCCTTCAGCGCGTCGGCGATGTCAGACAGCGTGGCCCGCAACCTGTGTGGCGCCTCGAAAATCACCAGCGTCTGACCCAAGCTCGCCGCTTCCGTCAACGCTGCCGTCCGCTCAGCACGACGTCGGGGCAGAAACCCCAGGAACACGAACCGGTCGGCGGGAAACCCGGCCACCGACAGCGCCGCCGAAACCGCCGACACACCCGGCACGCTGACCACCTCGTACCCCGCATCGGCAACCGCCGCCACCACGCCCGCCCCGGGATCGCTGATGCCCGGCGACCCCGCATCAGTCACCAGAGCAACATCCCCCGATTCCAAAGCCTCCAGCAACGCCGGCAGCCGCCGGCTCCAGTTGTGCTCGTTGCAACTGACCAGCCGTGGCCGTGCGTCCAGATGGTTCAGCAGCCGACGGGTAACCCGCGTATCCTCCGCCGCCACCACGGCCACGGATCCGAGTATACGGGCCGCGCGGACGGTGATGTCCTCGAGGTTACCGATGGGAGTGCCGATGACGAAGAGAGTGCCCACGGGGAGAGTATAGCGAGTTGCCTACGGGGTACCATGGCCAGTTGCCCTCTACCGACCTAACTCAATATGCGATCTGATCAGCAATTACGATCAGCGGAAAATCGAACGATCTCAGTTGTCAACAGCGTAGATGTGGATATATGATATGTAAATACGTCAGTCCGGGAGATAAACTATGAAAGTCGAAACAGTAGCCGAGCAGCTTTTGTTTTCTACGCTACGAATTGAAACGAATACCAAGGTTGGCACAGGATTTATCATCAAGCATCGCTGGTCCGAGGATAAAGAAGGTCCGTTTCTCGTTACCAATCGGCACGTTGTGGACGACACTACGGGAGCTCGCTTGACGTTTACCCTTAAATCCGCGGATATTGAAACCCCGCTGATTGGAAAAACGCATACCGTCACGTTGTCCGAAAATGCGTGGAAGTGGACCGAGCATCCGTCAGGTCAGGCGGACATTGCCGCGTTACCGCTGGGCCCGGTAGTAAATCATCTAACCGCCAACAACGTTAATCCATTTGTCAAGAGCTTGGATACTGCATTCATCCCAAGTCAAGATATTCTAGAAGACTTGGATGCAGTCGAGGAAATCCAGTTTGTTGGGTATCCTAGTGGCATATATGATCATGTGCATAACTTGCCGGTGAGCAGAAAAGGCACTACTGCTACGCCACCCTCCGTGGATTACAATGGCGATCCAGTTTTTCTGATTGATGCATCGGTTTTCCCCGGCAGTAGCGGCAGTCCGGTGTTGCTCTGCAACCATGGGACGCACATTACCAGAACGGGAAAACCGTTAGGCCAAAATCGGCTCTTGCTCTTGGGGGTTTTGAGTGAAGTGATGTATCGCGTTGAAGATGGTTCATTAGAATTTAGGCAAACGCCTGCGTCGATTACGCCAGTGATACGCACGCGAGAAATGCTTGATCTTGGCCTAGTCTACAAATCACGGACTATCGTTGAAACCATCGAGCAGGTGTTACGCGATCGCAGCGAACTGTAGGGTTGCGCGATCGGACCGCCAATGTGAGCGTCGGCTTTGGCCTTCTACCGCCCCAGCTCCGCCCGCAATCGCCGCACCTCTTCCTCCGCAGCGAGCCGCGCTGCCCGTTCCGCGGCCAACGTTTCCAGCGCATCCAGCAGGTCCGGCAGGTACTCCTCAGTGACCGGGTTCCAGAACCTCAGCTGCCAGTCCCGCAAGCGCTGCTCCCAATCCGAAATCGGCCAGCCCAACCGATTGACCGTCTGCCAGTCCGCCGCATGCAACTCCAGCCCCAACGCCAGGCTGTAGCCCCGCCTGATGCCGTCGTCGCCGGTCTGCACGGGTATGGATTGGTACTCGCCCTCCACCAGCGCATCGCCCGCCAACGCCGCCACGTAGTAGCGGCCGCCGGTGCGGTCGAACCGCCAGTATTCCGCCACGCCGAATCTGGCGTAGGTGTCCCGCTTGACCGTCTCGTCCCAGCGGGCCGTGGTTTCCGAGGCCACCTCCAGCACGAACTCCGGCGGCTTGCCCACTTCGCTGATGGTGTACCCGTTGGCCACGCTCTCAATCTCGCCGGGCGGTACCTCGAGGTCGAAGGATACTATCAGGTCGGGATTCGGCGAACTGCGGGCGTTGCCGGGCACGTCGCACAGGTAACCTTCGCCGGACACCAGCATGTTGGAGCGTTGGCCGAAGTGCGCGCGCAGGACCTGGTCCATCTTCGCGATATGGGGACGTTGATACATGGCGTCCGGTGGCTTGGGCGGATCGGGCAGCACGGTCAGCCCGTAGGGATTGCCGTCCGGCCGGGTTGTTTTCGTCGGTTTGGTGGTCATGATGAACCTCGCCGCATGGCGGCACGGTCGGATTGTAGCATGATGCCCCTGAATCCTCGCTCAAACGTCGGCGTCAACCCCTTGTGATAAGATAATTCCGCCCGTTCCTTCGGGCCGTTAATTTGTCTATCTTTGCCCTAAAAAGGAGTTGCATCCATGCCGGAGCTGAACGGGGGCCACCTCTTTATCCGATGCCTGAAACAGGAGGGCGTGCAGAAGATTTTCACCATCGTGGGCGACACCATCCTGCCCCTCGTGGACGCCGCCGCCGATGAGGGCATCGAGTTCATCGACGCCCGCCACGAGGGCGCGGCCATGCACATGGCCGACGGCTACGCCCGCATCACCGGCCAGCCCGCCGTCGCCATGTTCACCGGCGGCCCCGGTTTCGCCAACGCCATCTCCGTCCTGCCCGCCATCTACACCTCCGAGAGCCCCGTCATCTTCGTCGCCGGATGCGCCGAACTCCCCGAAAAGGGCCAGGCCACCTTCCAGGAGATCGACCAGGTCGCCATGGCCGCCCCCGTCTCCAAGGGCTCGTGGCTGATCCATGAGAAGAACCGCATCCCCGAGTTCGTCGCCACCGCCTTCCGCACCGCCATGAGCGGACGCCCCGGCCCGGTTCACCTGACTCTCCCCATCGACCTGCAGGAGGCCCCCATCAGCGAGGAGGACCTGCCGCCCTACCTGCCCCACGAATACCGCAGCATGGGTCGGTCCCAGGGCGACCCCGCGCTCATCGAGCAGGCGGCGAACCTGCTGGCCAACGCCCAGCGTCCCGTCATTATCGTCGGCAACCCGGCCCGCTACTCCGTGGAGCCAGCCCAACTTGAGGCTCTCGCCGAAGCCACCGGCGCTCCCATATTCACCGTCGAGCAGGCCCGGGGCCTCATCGACGACCTGCATCCCCTCTGCTTCGGCTACGCAGACGGCGCGCTGAACCGCACGGCCCGGAAATTCCGCGAGGCCGACGTCGTCCTGCTGCTGGGCAAGCGCCTGGACCACCGCTACCGCTATGGCGGCATCTTCGACGCCGACGCCAGGCTGATCCAGGCCGACCCGTCCCCCGCCGAAATCGGCCGCAACCGGGGCGTCGCCGTGGGCCTGCTGGGCGACCTGGGCGCCATCGTGGACCAACTGGCCGGCGCCGCAAAGCTCAACCGCAACGTCGGCCCGTGGATCGAGTCCCTCAAGGCGGAGCAGACCGCGTGGCTCGACAGCCTGCGCTCCAACGCCACCAACGAGGCGCCCATGCACCCGTTGGACGTGTACACCCGTATCGAGCACCTGGTGGACGAGAACACCTTCATCGTCCTGGACGGCGGCGACTACGTGCAGTGGGGCCGCTGCTACCTGCCGGCCCGGTCCCCGGGCCACTTCATGCGCCTGGGGCCGCTCAGCCACCTGGGCGGCGCGATCCCCTACGCCATGGCCGCCAAGCTGGCCTACCCGGACAGCAAGGTGCTCGCCTTCATGGGCGACGGCTCCTTCGGCTTCTATTCAATGGAATACGACACCTGCATCCGCCACAACCTGCCCATCACCGGCATCATGGGCAACGACGGCAACTGGGGCATCGACCGCACCTTCCAACTGGCCTACTTCGGCCGCGACGTGGGCACGGCCCTGCGCCCCGGCGTCCGCTACGACCAGGTGGTGGAGGGCATCGGCGGCTACGCCGAGTTGGTGGAGCAGCCCGACGACGTGGGCCCGGCCGTGGAGCGCGCCATCAACTCCGGCCGCCCTTCGCTGGTCAATATCACCGTTAAATCCGGCGCCAGCCCACTGGCCGACGCCATGATCGCGAGGCGCACCGGCGGCTGATGCGCCAGTCCAATGCCGGGGTGTTCCGGGGTTGCCAGCTATCATTTGGCTGGCAACCCCGCGCGTTTTGATATCGTCCATGCTTTTGCATCAAATCGTCGTCGTATGGCGGCAGAATAACGTTTTTCGCAAATCAAAGCGATTACCTCCGAAAAGTCGGAATCCGGTGTTGACAAAGGTATCGCAAGGGTATAAATTGCCCGAAATGCGACCGCCTTTGAGCGGCACAAAGCCAACTGTGAGGAGGCTAATATGCTTACCATTGGGCACGAGGTAGTCCGTCCCGGACGGCACTGGGGGGACTCCGAAGTCACCATCCCGGTTCCCGAAGAACTCGAAACCGTCCCCGGTATTCCGAAGACCGACCGCGAGGTTGACTGGTACGCCCGCGAGTATCCGCTGGAAACCATGAACATCACCGAGCGCGCGTCTCGCGACTGGGCGAACACCCTGCGCGACCTCCACGCCGAAATGCGTGAGATCCGCAAGGAGCACGACAAGCTCAACAGCAACCTGATCATGGCCGGTCGCGCCACCGCCGAGATGGAGCCCACCGCCGAGCCTACCGGCGAGGACGTCTCCGAGCTGATCAAGGACAAGGCTCGCCAGCTGGGCTACCTGGAAGTCGGAATCACCAATTACGACCCCCGGTACGACTACAAGAGCAAGCGCGGCTTCACCGTTCTGCCCCACGCCATCTGCTTGGCCTTTGAGCAGGACTTCGAGCCCACCCAGACCATCCCCAGCGTTGACGCCGAGATCGTGCACTCCAGCACCTATCGGACGCAGGCTGCGGCGGGCCTGGAGCTCGGCAACTTCATCCGCTCCCTGGGTTACAAGGCCCACGTCATCCACTCCAGCGATGCCACCGGCCCCGTAATCCCCATGTTCGTCAATGCCGGCCTCGGCTCCCTGGGCGCCTGCGGCTACCTGCTGACCCCCCATACCGGCAACCGTTGCCGCATCATGATGGTCACCACCGACGCCAACGTCACCTATGACAAGCCCGTCGACTACGGCATCCACGCCTTCTGCCAGGTGTGCCAGGTCTGCGTGAACCGCTGCCCCGGCCGCGCCCTCATGCGCGACAAGATCTGGTGGCGCGGAATCGAGAAGAACAAGCTCTACTTCAAGCGCTGCCGCCCCGTCATGGCCCGCTACCTCGGCTGCGGCGTCTGCATGAAGGTTTGCCCGATCCAGAAGTACGGCATGAAGGCCACCATGGAGCACTACGCTTCCACCGGTCAGGTCCTCGGCAAGGGCACCCACGACCTCGAAGGTTACAACATCGAGGGCAAGGGCTACTTCGGCCCCGGCGAACTCCCCGTCTTCGAGCGCGGCTTCTTCGACATGCCTCACGGCAACTCCGACGAGTGGGCCTTCGAGTCCATGAAGGACGCCGCTCGCGACAACGACGGCGAGATCCCCGACGAGATGCTGGACGACCTCAAGCTCCAGATCCAGCGCGCCATCCAGTTGCAGTCCGGCGACGTGTTGCAGATGATGGCTGAGGACCAGGACTACATCTAGTAGCCAGTCCCACATCTCGCCACATTGGCAATCGGCCGGCGGGTATCGC
>JAJDXU010000434.1 GCA_022823105.1 Dehalococcoidia bacterium | reverse complement strand
GCCTTTCACCCCGAACCGTCATTCCGGCGAAAGCCGCAGATGCGCCTTTGGCGTGCCGGAATCCAAGACATTCCGATCACAACGACCTCTTGGTTTCCCGCTTGCGCGGGAATGACGGATTAACTTTGCAAAGGCCCTGGTGAGCGAATGCGTTCGCTTGCCGACGTTCCGGGCGGTGGGCTATACTGACCTATAGTTTTTCAGGCGGGCGTGAGCGTAATGGCCGACATTTTCGATAAGTTGCAGCCCATCGTGGAGCGGTATCGGGTCATCGAATCCGATATGGCGAAACCCGAGGTCGCCGCCGATTACGCTCGACTGGGCGAACTGAATCGCGAACGCTCGGGCCTGGAAGATCTCGTCGCCGTCGACATGCAGCAACGCAAGTTGTCCGAAGAGCAGGCCGACCTCCGCGCCCTCATCTCAGAGGGCGGCGATCCCGAACTGGTCGAGATGGCCCAGCTTGAACTGGCCGAGGTGGAAACCCGTCTCTCCGACCTGGCCCAGCAACTCCGCATCGCCCTCCTGCCCAAGGACCCCAACGACGAGCGCGACGTAATCGTTGAAATTCACGCCGCCGCCGGCGGTCAGGAAGCGTCGCTGTTCGCCGCCGACCTCTACCGCATGTACCAGCGCTACGCCCAGGAGCAGGGCTGGAGCGTCGACATCCTCGATTCCAACCCGTCCGACCTGGGCGGCTTCTCTCGCATCGCCTTCTCCGTTGACGGACGAAACGCCTTCAGCAATCTGAAGTTCGAAGCCGGCGTGCACCGTGTCCAGCGCGTACCCGAGACCGAGGCCCAGGGCCGCATCCACACCTCAACGGCCACGGTCGCCGTCCTCCCCCAGGCCGACGAGGTCGAGGTCAACATCAAGGAGGACGACCTCCGCATCGACATATTCCACGCCGGCGGCCACGGCGGACAGAACGTCAACAAGGTGGCCACCGCCGTGCGCATCGTCCACGAACCCACGGGCATCATGGTCGTGTGCCAGGACGAACGCTCCCAGTACAAGAACAAGTCCAAGGCCATGACCATCCTGCGCAGCCGGCTGTACTCCGCCGAGCAGGAACGCCACCAGGCCGAGATCTCCAGCAACCGCAAGGCCCAGATCGGCAGCGGCGACCGCAGCGAGAAGATCCGCACCTACAACTACCCCCAGGATCGCATCACCGACCACCGCATCAGCCTGTCAACCCACGGGATACAGCGCCTGATGGACGGCGGCCTCAACGAGATCATCGACCGCCTGATCGCCGCCGACCAGGAGCGCGGTCTGGCTGCCATTTCCTCCTGATCCGAAAACGCTGTCCATTCTCGACGGCAAGGGGAGGGTTGCGGCGAGAGTAACCTGGGCTTGCGCATAGCGTCGCGGATATCGAGATCGCAACAACAATGATTCCAGTCCAGGATTACGCCGCCATTTTCGCCGACGCCCGCGATGTCCATGCCCAGGCCCTAGAACGCCTGGAACGCGGGGACATACGGGACGCCGCCGAAAAAGCATGGTGCGCCACCAAGCGGGCCACCGACGCCCTGATCCTGGCCCGAACCGGCGAGGAACCCGAAACCACCGCCATGACCACCGAGGGCCTGTTGGCCCTGGCGATGAGATCGGACATTTTCGAAAACCTGGTCGGCCGGTACTTCACCCGGATCAGCTACCTGCATGGCACGTGCTTCTACAACGGAATGTGCGGCCCCGATACGGAACGCCGCATCCGCGAAACCGTCGACTATATCGGCGACGCCCAGCGCCTGGCATCCTCCTGAACCTCCACCGAATCCCGCAGACGTGAGATATTAACAACGATGATTCCAGTCCAGGATTACGCCGCCATTTTCGCCGACGCCCGCGATGTCCATACCCAGGCCCTCGAACGCCTGGAACACGGGGACATACGGGACGCGGCCGAAAAAGCATGGTGCGCCACCAAGCGGGCCACCGACGCCCTGATCCTGGCCCGAACCGGCGAGGAGCCACCCACCACCGCCATCACTTCCAACGAACTGGACGCTCTTTCGCGACGGGACCCCGACGTCAAGACCCTGGTGGGACGCTACTACAGCCGCATCAGCCAACTCCACGGAGCCTGTTTCTACAACGGGATCTGCAACTCTGAAACTCCGCGCCGCATCCGCGAAACCGCCGACTATATCGGCGACGCCCAGCGCCTGGCCTCCTCCTGAACCTCCACCGAATCCCCATCATTCATGCCCAGCCTACGCGACGTAATCCAGGCGACCCACCGCACGCTTGAGTCCGCCGGCATCCCCGAGGCCCGCCTCGAGGCCGAGGTCATGGTGATGGACGTGATGCGCATGCCCCGCCAGGCCATCTTCGCCGAGCAGGAATCCCAGGTCGCCGCCCAGCAGGAGGCCCAGCTCGCCGCCATCGTCGAGCGACGCCTCACCCGCGAACCACTGGCCTACATCCTCAACTACCGCGAGTTCTACGGCGTCAACCTCCTGGTCAACGCCGACGTGCTGATCCCCCGTCCCGAAACCGAAACGTTGGTGGAACACGCCCTCTTCATGGCCCTCATGGGCATGGAGAGCCGCGAACTGGTCATCGCCGACGTGGGAACCGGAACGGGCGCCATTGCCGTCAACCTGGCCATCCACCTGCCCGCCGCCCGCATCTACGCCAGCGACGCCTTCGACCCCACGCTGGACGTGGCCGCCTACAACGTCCGCATGCACAACGTGGCCGACCGCGTTACGCTCCTGAAAGGCGACCTGCTGGAATCGCTGCCCGAACCGGTGGATGTTATCGCCGCCAACCTGCCCTACCTGCCCACCGACCGCATACCCACCCTGCAGCCGGAGATTCAGTGGGAGCCGGTGGCAGCCCTCGACGGGGGCCCCGACGGCCTCGACCACATCCGCCGCCTGATCACCCAGGCCGCCGAACCCGACCGCCTCAAACCCCACGGCGTCATCCTGCTGGAAATGGACCCCGAGCAGATGGACGAAGCCCGAATGCTGGCGTCAGAAACGTTCCCCGATGCCGAAATCACCGTGGAGCGCGATCTGGCCGGCCGGGACCGTGTGCTCTCCGTCAGCCTGGCCGGCGGCAGCGACGAATACTACTAGGCCGCGGCCGGCATCGCACCCGCCCGTTCGCGCCTTTCCAGGAACATGGGCATCCCGCCCCTGGGACGCAGGGAAACCAGCGGCATCAGCGCGGCCTCGTGGCCCGGGTCGTGGCGAACCGTCCAGCGCTGGCCCAGCGTGGCCAGGATCAGCATCGCCTCCATCCAGGCGAATCCCTCTCCGATGCAGAGGCGCGGCCCGCCGCCAAACGGGTAGTAGGCGAACCGGGGCAGATTCTCCCGGAACTCGGGAGTCCAGCGGTCGGGCCTGAACTCCAGCGGGTCGTCAAACCAGCGCGGGTCCCGCTGTACGAGCAGTTGCGGCGCCACCAGTCCCGCCCCGGCCGGAATCTCCCACCCGCCCAGCGTGATGGGTCGGAAGGTCATGCGTCCGGTGGACCATATCGGCGGGTACAGCCGCATTGACTCCGTCAGCACCCGTTCCGTGAACGGCAGGTTTGAAATGTCCGCCGGCGTCGGGGGTCGTCCGCCCAATACCCCGTCCAGCTCGGCCTGGAACCTGCGCTGGATGTCGGGATGCGTCGCCAGCAGGTACCATGTCCAGGTCAGCGCGACGGCCGTTGTCTCATGGCCGGCGGCGAACAGGGTGATCGTCTCGTCGCGGACCTGCTGGTCCGTCATCACCGCATCCTCGGGGTTGTCGGCTTCCTCATCCCTCACGTTCAGCAGCAGGGACAGCAGGTCGTCACCGTCCAGCCCCGACTGCCGCCGCTGCGCGATCAGGCCGTACACCGTCTGATCCAGGTAGGCCAACCCCCGTTTGAACCTTCGGGTCAGGGAGGTCGGCATACGGTGCAGCAGTTTCCGCAAGGTGACGGGCTGGTTGCCGCGCACGGTGATGTAGTCGTTGCTGGCCTCGAAAGCCTCGCCGATGCGCCGCACGGTATCGGGGGGATCCAGGCCGAACAGCGTTTTCACCACGATATGCAGCGTGAGGTCGCTCATTTCCTGGGCAATGTCAACCCTTGACGCATCCTGCCAACCCCGCTGGTGGCGGTCGGCAAAGTCCGTCATCACCTGTGCGTAGCCCGCGATGCGGCTGTGGTGAAACTGGGGTTGCATCAGGCGTCGCTGGCGCAGGTGCAGCGGGCCGTCCGCCGTAACCAGACCGTCGCCCATCAGGTACCGGTACGTCTCCGTGAGGAAGCCGCGCCCCACGCTCCGGTGATTGGTTACGAACAGGTCCCTGATCAGGTCCGGATGAGTCACCAGGAAAAGCAGGATCGGCTTCGTGGATACGGTGACCAGGTCCCCGTAACCGGCAGCCTCCCAGAGGAGCGCCAGTGAATCCGACGCGTATCGGAGCGACTGCCCCACAATGGGCAATTCCCGCGGGCCGGGCGGCAGCAACGAACGGTCCACGGCGGGTCTCCGGGGATAATCGACGGTACGAGTGCGCATCGCCGTCTCTCCTGATCGCGTGTTATAGCGTGGCGTCGTTGTCCTGAACGCGGGACCCGCAGTCGTTCCCGGCTCTTCCGTACAGCGCCGGACCGGCCGTTGCGGCTCGTTAACGCCGGTCTATCCGGGCCGGTCTATCCGGTGCGAATCGGTCTGTGAGAAGGTTGATTTACCCTGCCGACCCGCTGCCATTGATGCCAACGAGTCCGCGGCTGATGCAGCCGACTTGCGGCTACGTCAGCCGATGGCCCGATTGCTCTGCAGCAGCCAGTTCGCATCCAGTTCCAGGTCGTCGCGGCAGATTTTGATGAAGTCGCCCACGTCCCCAATGTAGGGGGCCTCTCCCCGGCAGCAGCGCAGATATTCGACCACCAACGCCAGGTTGATCGCTCCGGATGCGTCGGTGAAGGGAGAGTTGCCGGCGCCGGCCAATTCGGTGAGCTCCCATCTGCCCGGTCCCGTGCCCTGGTTGTTGAACCAGTCGCGCTTGAGGACGCCGTCAACGTCGGGTTTGCGTTCGCCCATGGCAAGTTCCACCGCCTGCCAGAGGTGGGCGCGTCGGATCGGCTCGCCGCGCGTAACCAGGACGTCGCGAATTATCTTGCTCGCCATCAGCGTGATGTTGTCATCGGATTTGACCGAGTATTCGGAATCGTCGTTGTAGTTGGCCGAAGGGGATGCCATGGGTGCTCCTGGGTGAATCGTAGTCGGGAAAAGCGGCGGTTGGATGACGTAATCATGTTGCCGGATGGCGTCGCCGCCGTCAAGACAGCGCAGCCGAAACCGTTGAGACTCGGGTGACTGTCAGGGATGCAAACCGTCATTCCGTCATGCCGGTGTCCCAGGCAGCCGGCCGACAGGCATACGTGAGCAGGGCGAGGATTTACCGGATTCCGGCTCAAAGCCGGCCTCGTGCCTGATACGGGGCCGGC
>JAJDXU010000029.1 GCA_022823105.1 Dehalococcoidia bacterium | reverse complement strand
AGGTAATGTCCGATTGGGACGCCGACCCGCGCCGTCATCTACTCTGGCAGGTGGAACTTGCAGTACTCTGCGTTTTCGAGGGCGTCCAGAGGACACTGCCGGTTCTGGCCGTCGCGGTAACGGCATTGGATGCGGGGCTTGTCGACAACTGATGGCATGGCGGGTTTCCTCGTTTGTTGGTCGACGGACAAGACGAAGTGGCCCAAAAAGCGCAGTCTCTTTGCGCTGGGCCTCTGCTGCCGAAGCCGATAACTTGGCGGGAAATCATCCCGCCGCCAGTCTTCGGTTCCTGGGAAACGTCGCTCGCTTCGTGCTTGCCGCCTCGGGCCGGCTTCATCGCGGCCGTTCGCGGAAGGAAGAGTTACGCGTAATCTCCCTAACCTGCCCGTGGGCAGGCGCTTGCTCTTTTTCGGAGAGCTAACCGTGCCGTTTACAGGCGGCGTCCTGTGGTCGTCTGCGCATTGACCGGTGGGACTCGGGCTGGTTCGGCCGGTTTTGGCCACTGATAAATGGGCTGCGGGTGGGTACAACCACCTTGTTCCCGTGGTCAGGCTCTTACGGCTCTCGGCCTTTGTCCTGTGAACATTGTAGCACGAGCGCCAGCGTGCTCCGAAATCCGTCGGCGCATTGCAGAGCTGTCTCGTGGGTACGAATGTCGCCGTGATGGCGCCGGGTACCTCGCGGCCGTTCGGCAAGATTGAATTTTGGCGCGGCGACCGTCTCACGGGCTGGCTGCGCTGGTTGACGGTCGGTCTCGGGCGGCGTTGCGCTTCTTCTTGCGCCGCCCCTTGCTGGTGCTGGGTTTGCGGTTGACCTTTCGGAATCTGATCCACTTGGTGTGGGCCTTCTTCTTGGTGCCGTCCGGCAGGTGGATCCAGCCCTTGCCGTCCAGTTCTCCTTCGAAGGGAACCCATGCCACTACGTGCTGGGCATATTCGCCTTCCACTGGGGTGAGCCCCTTCTGTGCCTGTCGTCGCTTCGCGGCGAGGTGCCGGCGGTAATGCTGGTGGAGTTCGGCCATCTGGTCGGTACCCAGGTCTTCGATGCTCTCGCGCAGGTGCGCGAGGTCGTAGAAACGAACGAATTTGTAGAACTTCGACGAATGGTGCCGTGCCACGTATCGCCAGTGCTTCTTCCTGGCCAACCACCTGGCAAAGCCCAGGGAGATGTTGATGTCGGCGTCGCGGAGGTCCTGGGCGGTGAACCGGCTGATGGGCTTCTGGTTGTTGCGGTAGGCCTCAACGGCGTTGTTGCTCATGCCGCGGCGGTGGTTGTAGCCGGCCATGGTTTTGATGATCTCCTCGTTGGTCAACAGAGTTCGCGGGTGGCGGCCGCGAAGCGCGGCGGAAATCTATCGGTGACGGTTACCGGCACGAACCACCAAGATCTGACTGCCACAGGCTGTGCGACAGTTGCAACAGCCGGGCGAATTTCGGCGTCAGGGCGGCTGTGAGGCCAGTTCTTGGGTTTGGCAGGGAAAATATTCTTCAGGGGTCATTTCGCGGCGTCTTTGGTGCCCGTGTGCTGTTTCCGACATATGGCATTTGCAGTTCGCAGTCGTATATGGCTTTCCAGGCCCTTAGCGTGGAAATTTTGGGTATGTAGATTCAGAGACGAAGCCGGCCGCTCCTTCATCGGTGGCGACCAGCGGCGGCGTTGGTTGCATTGTGCCGGAGGCGGACGGACCCGCACTACCGCAGAGTGTCACCACTTTCGACGCCGAGCCTGGAATGCTGCTGGCTGCCGTTTGCCGCCTGTTACTAATCTGATTGGTACTGGTTGAAGCCGCCGCTCTGCTTGGCGGCGGCTTCTGCGGCAAGGTCAACGTGTGCTGGTTGGTGGGTTGGTCCGGTACTTCGCCCGATGTGGCGGAGTTACGCGGTTGTGGCCGGTAGGCTGTCCACGAGCGCCTGTCCGTGGAATGAGAGCAGCTTGCCAGCTGCTGCAACGGCGGACGCGGCGGTCTTCTCGAGCCTCTCAGGATCGTCGGCGTCCAGGGTGAGGGCCATGACCTCGAGGTCGATCTGCTCCATGAACGGTTCCGCCACTGGTTCGCGATTGACAGTCAGCATCTTGACCTCGCGCCAGACGTGGAGCACGTGGCCCGAGAGTTCACGGACCATGTCGGGATCGGGCTTGTCCTCGGGGTCGTCGGGAATGGCGTCGGCCAGTGCGCAGGCCATGGCGCGTACTGCTTCGATACCGTGGCTGGCGTCACATACGCTGTGGCCGAGGACCTCGGAAAGGTCGGCCGTCCGGTGATTGTGCATCTCATTCTTTTCGGTGGTTGTCGTAATCGTGGCTGTGCTCAATGAATTTCTCCTTGTTGGCGTTTGCCAGATGTAGTTTGTTCGTTGACCTTGCCGAGTTCATGGACGTGCGCAGCGTGGATAGTTCGACGGCCTACGCGTTTTGCGGCAGCTCGGCCAGTTGCCGGATCATCCGGTCCATGGCGGTCTCGGGCGCCGATGCCTTCATGGGGCACAGCCGGCAGGGGAGGTCGTGTCCGAGGTCGTTGACGTCCCAGTCTTCCGGCGCGTCGGGTGGTGCGCAGTCGTAGGTCGTCTTGCCGGTGGTGAGTTCCCGCTTGATGACGCACTCGTCGTACGCGTCGGGCGGAGCAAAGACTTGGTCCTCGTCAATCAGTTCGCCGGATAGAATGCCTGCCGCGATGCGGTCGGCCTCGGCCCCGATGTCGTCGTTGTCGACATCCATGTCGACGTAGTGTCCCACGTGGCGGAGTTTTCCGATGGCGTAGTTGGCTGCCAGGGCCTCGTAGGAGACGCCGCGGCGGTTGATGGAGCCGACTTAGAGACCGTGGGCCATTTCGGCCAGGTGTCGGATGGCCTTGAGACAGTGAGCGGCGGGACCTTCAGGGGCTGGTAGCGGCCCCAGTTGCTCCAAGTCGGGTTCGTGCCTTTCGTCGGTGGACAGCCTGAGGATGGTGTCGATGGTCTTGTCCAGGTCGGTGCGGCATACGAGAGTGCCGAGTCTTCGGACAGCGGGGCAGTTGAGGCAGGGAGCCTGCTGGTCACAATCGCCGTCGGCGCAGTGGAACCAGGAGACGCTCTCGCTGATGTTGCGGGTGCAATCGAAGCCGGAAGGGTGGTCGTTCACGGTTGAAGCGTCGTGCACGACGTCTCCGAGCCGGAAGTGGAAGTCGGCTCCCTTGGACCAGTGGGCGGCCGCGGCAATCACGCGGTGGTTGGCTTCGTCAAGTGCTTCATCGATCAGTTCGGCGTTGAGCTCTCCGACCTCGTCGGTGTTGTCGTGGTTGGCCAGAGTGTGGATGATGGCGTTGGCCGCGATGTGAGCGTAGGCTACGGTGCCGACGTTGAAGTACCAAAAGGATTCGTTGTCGTAGTTCCTACGGGCGTGGTCTGCGTCCATGATGATGGACTCGGCGAAGGCTTCGTCGGGGCCGGTGTCCCCATGATGGTGTAGGGCACCATCCAGAGGTGTTTGGTTGCTTCGACGGCGTGGTGAGTGAATCCGTTGGGTTGTGAGGACACAATTATCTTCTCCTTTGTGCAGAGGTGTTTGAATTCGGTTGTTGTTAGGGCAGGCCTGACGCGGTGGCGCCGACCGTCGCGGGTCGCTAAGTGCGGAAACTCGGGGCATTTGGCGCCAGATGCGCAGCTAGCCGCCACCTGTGCCGTGGTGGCTGGTTTCGTCATCGGGATGGCGGAGTTCGGGCGACACCAGCTGGTTACTGCGCTTCGAGCATGCAGCCGTTCCTGCTTTGCTAACCGTGCGTAGCGTACTGGGTTTCGCTCGGAAACGGCTCCCGGGCGCGTTCTGCGGCCTTTCGGGTACTTGCGCCCTTCAGGTGAGTTCGGGGCGTGTACGGCCGTCAGCAGAGTGGAAGTGCCAGCGCCACACGCCGGCGCTGGCAGTTCCGGCATGACGCCGCCCGTCGCTGCAAGGATCGCGCTGGGTTCAGAAAGCGCCGCTCCTGCCTTGCTGCATGGCCGTGATGAAGTCGGTGGCGTCGTCGGCGATCATGGCGGTGCGCGCCGTAGCCAGCTTGTGGAAGTTCTGCGGCTGCCACAGCGCTTGGTCGTCGGGGATTTGCTGCTGGCGCAGCACGTCCGGCATCTGCGCTGCGATCTTGTGCAGGTACTGGTCCGGCGACCGGTGGGCCTTGATGCTCTTGGCCGTGGTGGCGCTGACGAGCACCGTGTTGGCCATGCAGTGGTAGTGGTCGGCGTCTGGGAGCGTGTTTCGGTCGAAGAGGTGGTGCTCGACCAGCTCATTGAGGTCGATGTCGCGTAGTGGTTGGCCCGTGACCCAGTCCTTGCATGTGGGCCGCATCCGCAGCGCCTGCACGAGGATGTGGTGGGTGCTGGGCGCCTTGGTCTGGTAGTCGAACCGGGTCGGTTCCGTCAGGCTGGGTCCGTGACGGGAATCGGAGATCCTCCGAAGTTCCTGCCAGGCGTTCTCGGAGTTCAGGGCGTCCAGTTCCTGGTTGATGGAGCTGGCCGACGAGCCGCCTCGGTAGCCGCGCAGCGTGGTGGTGAGCAGGTAGGCCATGGCCTTGACCTCGTCCTCCGCTGTCGGGAAGGCGCCGCCCTTCAGTTGAAGGTAGCGGGCCAGCACGGAGATGGGCGCCACGGTGCGGAAGGTGTTCTTGCTCCTGATGGCGAGCTGCCGCTCCATGGCGGCTCCGATGATGGTGAAGTACTCGCCGGCTTCGGTGAACGCCATTTTGAGTTGTTCAGCCGAGGCGTCGGCGCGGCTGAGTCCGTAGCGCTGCTGGCGGCCGTTCAGGAGGATGCTCGCCACTCGGATGATGTTCGATTTGGTGACCACCTTGCTCAGTGGGGTGTCCTGCCACTCGTCGATCAGGTCGTGAATTGTTGACCGTGCGGCGGGCCACTTGGGGGACACCCACATGGTTTCGATGTCGTCCTGGGTGACCTTCCTGCCGTTGTTCTGCATTCGGGCGAAGAGTTCCATCACCTGTTCGAGTTTCACCTCGGGCGCGATGGTCGAGACCATGATCTGCTGGTCGGCGATGTTCTGGATGGTTCGGATGTTGCGGAGGCATTGCCGCCATTCCTTGTTGGTCCGCTTGGGCCGCAGTTCCTTCTCCATGGCGTCCAGCTTGTTGGCGTCGTCCTCGATGATGTCGCAGACCGGCATCCACTGGGGACGGTCGTTCATCATCGGCGTGTGGAACCGGAATTTGCCGTTGAGCACGTTGACGTGGAGTCCCAGCGGCGGCGCGGGAGCGTTGGGCAGCATGGTGGGCGGTACCGCGTTTTCCATGGCCGTGTAGATGCTCAGCAGTCGCTGCTGGCCGTCGA
>JAJDXU010000379.1 GCA_022823105.1 Dehalococcoidia bacterium | reverse complement strand
GAGGAGATCGACGCATTGGCCGGTGAGGTGAACGGCCGGCTGAAGGCCATCAATGCCGATCTGAATGACGTGGAGAGTAGGTTGGGGAAGCTCTACGAGGCCCTGGAGACCAGCGACCTGACGCTGGAGGTGTTGTCGCCGCGCATCCTGGCGTTGAAGTCGCGACAGGACCAGTTGACGGCGGCTAGGGAGGAGGCCGAGGGCCGGTTGGAGCGGCGGCGGGCGGAGTTGCCCACCAGCCGGGAGATCAAGGGGTACGTGGCCGACTTTCGCGCACTCTTCCAGGAAGGGACGTTCCCCGAGCGGAAGGCCCTCATCCGCAACTTCGTACAGGGCATCGAGATCGTGGACGATGAAGCTACGCTGACGTACACTATCCCCATGCCCCAGGACGGGATTACGTCGGAATCGGCCCCGGTTCTTGATTTTGTCCAGTCCGGCCCACCATTCGATTAGCGCTCCCGCGTTGGTTGCTGGTGGCGCGCCAATCCCCTTCATCCCGTGAATACCCCCATTAATGGGGCATGTTCAAAATAGACTCCAGGCATCGTATCGGAGAAATCCCAATGGCCGGAAAAGCGTCCAGAAAACCCGCGACCAGGACCAGGCCCGCTCTGGAACCGAACAGCGAAGGCGTGGTCTTATTGTCTGGCGGCAATCCCCAGATCGCCAAGGCCGACGGCGACCCCCCGGTGCAGGCTTACATCGCGGCGATGCCGGGCTGGAAAAGCGCAACGGGGCGCAAACTCGACGACCTCATCGTGAAAACCGTCCCGCACGTGCGAAAAGCTGTACGGTGGAACTCGCCTTGGTACGGCGTGGAAGGAGAGGGGTGGTTCGTCAGCTATCACGTCTTCACGCGTTACATCAAGGTGACCTTCCTCAATGGAGCGTCTCTTGATCCCGTCCCGCACGGCGGCGGCAAAGACCCGGACGCCCGGTGGGTCAATATCCACGAGCACGAATTCGACGAGGAATTGTTGGAAACGTGGATCCGTCAATCCGCTGCTCTGCCTGGTTGGCGCGGCTTCGATACGCTATAGAGTCCGACCCACCGCGTTTTTCCCACCGCCGCACGGCAGCCCCCAGGCCGCGCGGCGGTAGTCGATCGGTCGAGCCGAGTGGGATCCCGCCGCAACCCCGCCTTTTCGCTAGGTCGCAACTTGATCAGATTCCGGGAGGATTAAGCCCGCAGTAGTTAGTTGTGTGCTAATGTGTCTGCCATCAAGTTACTGGTGAAATAACTTAGGCTGGTAAATTACGTTGGCACAAGCACAAATTAACGATAACGTTCGCTACGAGCCGGACGAAAATCCACCCTTACTCGTAACAATTGGCGCTGGCGCCCAGGCATCCTTGTCCATCATAGGCGGGGTAGTCTTGGGTGTTTTGATTGTTTTCCGCATCGCAGGCCAACCCGAATCGAGTTTGGCCTGGGCGGTTTTCGCCGCTCTCCTGATCAGTGGCATCGCCACTATTCTGCAGGCTGTCCGGGTCTGGAGGATCGGATCCGGCCACATCCTGATGATGGGAACCTCCGGGGCATTCATCGCCGTTTGTGCCGCCGCTCTGATGGAAGGCGGGCCGGCTTTGATGGCCAGCCTCGTTGTCGTGTCCTCGCTCTTCCAGTTCGCTTTGGCGGCGCGTCTGTCGTGGCTACGGCGGATTTTCACCCCCGTCGTGACCGGCACCGTCATCATGCTCATCGCTGCCACGGTGATGCCGATCCTGTTCAATATGCTCACCGATGTTCCGGATCATGTGGGTACTTCCGGGGCCCCCATTGCAGCCGTAGTGGCCGTGGTAGTCGTGGCGGCCCTCGTGCTCCGCGCCCCGCCGGCGGTGAGGATATGGTCTCCGTTGATCGGCATCATCGCCGGCTGTGTCGCGTCGGTCCCGTTCGGCATGTACGACTTTCAATACGTCGTCGAAGCCCCGTGGGTCGGTATCGCTTTCCGGTCCTGGCCCGGCTGGGACTTTACTCCGGGTGTGGAGTTTTGGGCCTTGCTCCCCGCGTTTGTCGTGGTGACTCTGGTCGGTGCGATTGAGACGATCGGAGACGGCGTGGCCATCCAGCGTGTCTCCCGGCGTCGCCCGCAGGCCACCGATTTCCGGGTGGTGCAAGGCGCGCTCAACGCCGACGGGGTGGGCAATCTCCTCTCCGGCTTGGCCGGCACCGTGCCCAACACAACATACTCGTCAAGCGTGGCCCTCGCGGAAGTTACGGGTATCGGATCCCGCCGGGTTGGAGTTGCCATCGGCGTGATTTTCATCGCAATAGCGTTCTTCCCCAAAATTTCGGCCTTGCTGATCGCCATCCCGGCTCCCGTCATCGCCGGCTACGGCGCCGTACTGATCACGCTGCTGTTCGTGCAAGGCATGAACATAGTCATTCGGGACGGCATCGACCACCGCAAGGCCGCGATAGTCGGTCTCGCGTTCTGGATCGGTGTCGGTTTCCAAAACCAGGTGATCTTCCCGGCGCTGCTGGGAGACGGGTTCCTGGCCGTATTGCTGGGCAACGGAATGACCTCCGGGGCCATCGTGGCTGTATTGATGGTGGCGTTTGTGGAGTTGTCCCGCAGGAGGTCCCGGCGTTTGCAGGTTGCCCTCGATGATGATGCCCCCGCGCGCCTCAATGAATTCCTCCGCGGCGTTGCAGCCAAGGCGAAGCGCAGCCCCGACGTGACCGACAGGATGCTCGCGGCCGGCGAGGAAACGATTGCAATACTCAGGCAGGAGGAAGATGATCTGACCACGGGTCAGCCCAGACGGCTGGTGGTGTCCGCTCGTGCCGAGGGTCCCGTCATTGAAATGGAGTTCGTAACTGCTTTGGAAGGCGCGAACATGGAGGATCGGCTGTCATACCTGGGCGACCTGCCCGCGATTCCCGACGAGAACGAGGTTTCTTTCAGGCTGCTGCGGCATTACGCATCGTCGGTGCGACACCAGAAGTACCACGGCATTGATGTTGTAACCGTGACCGTCGAGGGTGCCGCTCGACCGGCATGAACGGCCAATGAATGGGCCCCGCCAGCAGTCGCAGGGCGCCCGGAGGTTGATCCTGGTGCGCCATTGCGAAGCGGTCGGTCAGGCGCCTGAATCCCCTCTTTCGCCGGAGGGTTTCCGTCAGGCGGAACGTCTCAAGGATTTCCTCGCCGATCATCCGGTGGACTTCCTGGTAACCAGTGAGTTCCTGCGGGCCCGCCAGAGCGCCGCGCCGATTGCCTCCGCCAACTCTTTGGGGATTCACATTGATCCCCAATTGAACGAAAGAAAGCTGGCCTCCGAGCCCATCGTTAATTGGAGGGAATTGCTCCGGCGTTCTTTTTCCGAACCGGAACTGTGTGGCCCCAGAGGAGAAAGCGCAAGCGAAGCACTCGCAAGAGCGTCGGCCTCCCTGAACGAGATTTTGGCGGCCGGGCATCGATTGCCGGTGGTGGTTTCCCACGGCAACCTCATCAGTTTGGTGTTGCACTCCATCGACCGTTCATTCGGGTATGAGGGTTGGGCCGGGCTATCAAATCCTGACGTTTATCTCCTCGAAAAAAGCCCGTCCGGCGGTCTTGGATTCCGTAGAATGTGGTATTGACGTCGTATGCACCGGGTGAGACGGAGGTAACGCAATGGGACGGATGGACGGAAAAGTGGCTCTGATCAGCGGGGGCGCTCGAGGCATGGGCGCATCCGAAGCGGCGATGTTCGCCGCGGAGGGCGCGGCGGTCATCATCGGAGACATCCTCGATGCGGAAGGGGAGGAAACGGCCGCCCGGATCCGGTCCTCGGGCGGGCAGTGCCACTACCAGCGCTTGGATGTAACATCCGAACAGGACTGGCTGAACATTGTGGCGTCAGCCCTCTCCCGATTCGGCAAACTCAACGTATTGGTCAACAATGCCGGCATCGGCAGCAATTCGTTCCAGATCCACGAGGAGCCGGTCGACCTCTGGGATCGGACCATCGATGTGAACCTGAAAGGGGTGTTTCTCGGCGCCAGGTCGGTGATCCCGGCAATGAAAGAGGCCGGCGGCGGTTCCATCATCAACATCTCATCGCAACTCGGAATCGTCGCTGTTCCTTACAGCGGTGCCGCCTACCAGACCGCCAAAGGAGGCGTCCGCATCCTCACGAAAGCCGCCGCCCTCCAGTACGCTCCCGACGGTATAAGGGTCAATTCCGTGCATCCCGGCCCCATCGCCACCGAGATGACCAGGGCCGGACGCGATGATCCGGAACGCCTCGCCATGATGCTGGCCCGCATTCCAATGGGCCGATACGGCGAACCCGAGGAAGTGGCCAACGCCGTCCTTTATTTGGCATCCGATGAATCGGCGTTCGTTACCGGCAGCGAGGTCGTTGTGGACGGAGGATGGACCGCGCAGTAGCTACAGCTTTGCGATTTCCGCGAACCGCTCCAATTGCCTGATGAACTGCTCGGGGCCTTCCGCCCTTGGTTCCACCACCAGGTACTGCACACCTGCGTCTCGGTATTCGTTCAAATCCGACACCACCTGGTCAGGTGAACCGCGCAACGGGGTCCTGCGGGGTTGCCTCAGTGGTTCGCCGAGAACGTCCAACCCCGCGCGGAGCGATATAGTGTAACCGTCCATTGAAAACCCTTCGCGGTCGCGCAGATCCGCGATGCGATTTCTGACTCGCGCCACGTCTTCGGGGGATTGCCGAATTCCGTGCCAGCCGTCTCCCAATCTTGCCGCGCGTCGCAGCGCCGGCCCGCTGATCCCGCCCGTCCAGATGGGAGGGTGCGGCTGTTGAACCGGAGGAGGAGAGATAACAACTCCCGACGCCCGGAAATCGGACCCGGCGATGTGCGGGCCTGGTCCGCTCCAGAGCGACCGCAGCGCCCTGATGTGCTCGTCCGTTACGGCGCCTCGCCCGTCATAATCGGCGTCCAATGCGTCGAATTCCTCTTTCATCCAGCCAACTCCGGCCCCCACGATGAGCCGGCCGCCGGAAATGACGTCCAGTGTCGCCAGCATTTTTGCATTGAGCACCGGATGCCGGTACGGGAGCACTAACACGCTGAACCCCAGATGAACGCGGTCGGTCACCGCGGCCAGGTAAGAGAGCGCAGTGATCGGTTCTAGGATGAGATCCCCTGACGTCAATGGGAAGCGTCCATCGGACCTGTAGGGGTATGCAGAGCCAAGTTCAACCGGCAGAGCCACGTGGTCACTGAGGAAGACTCCTTGGAGGCCAAACGACTCGGCCGCGTGCGCTAATTCCGCAACTATGTCGATGCGGGCCATGGCGCCCACGTTGGGCAGAATCACTCCATAATTCATAGACGGCCTGTGGCTGCCCGCTAGTTCACTGGCCTGGGCGACCCAACTGGAAGTGCCAGGTTTTGATCGGCCGGTGCCATCGAGGGTCTTTGCGGGCAATGACTCAGCGTTAGTACTCCAGCATCATTCGCTGTAGTTCGGCTGGGTCCGAAGTTTTGGTCAACCCTAGCATGAGCAGTATGCGCGCTTTCTTGGGGTGGAGGTTGTCCGCGACGATGTATCCCTCCTCCATGAAACGCCTGGTTTGCAAAACACGGCCGGTGCCGACCTGCGTGGAGATCACCACCGGAATGCCGGCGGCCACGGCGCGCCGAAGGGCGGCCATGAACGTCGATGGCGAACCGCCGCTGCCCAGACCCGCCGCGACGATACCGCCAACTCCGGCCTCAACCAACGCATCGACAACTATCGGGCCGACTCCGGCGTAGGCGTACGCGATTTCGACTTGGGGCAACTCTCCGATGTTGGAAACATCGAACTCCGAATCAGCGGTGTGCTTTTGTTCAGGCCTGCGATAGAAGACGACCTGGCCGTCGGAGTCGGCGTAGCCCAGGAAACCCATGTGGCCCGACTGGAACGTCTCAACACGATAGGAATCGGTCTTGGTTACATCGCGGGCCGATTGAATCTCGTTGTTCAACACCACCAATGCCCCCCGTCCGGCAGCATTCGGCGACGCGGCGATGCGGACGGCATCCAGTAGGTTGTTGTCGGCGTCTGTTCCCATGGCGGATGGTGGTCGCATCGCGCCGGTTACCACCACCGGTCGTCGGTCCAGCACCGTGAGGTTGAGGAAATAGGCCGTCTCCTCCAGCGTAGCGGTACCATGCGTGACAGCAACCCCGGCCGCTGCCGCGTCGTCGGAAAACTGCCCGTTGATGCGGTTGGCCAGCGTGAGCCAGTGCTTGGGATATACCTCCGTGCTCCCCACATTGATCACCTGCTCCGGCACAACCTCAGCCAGATCATTGGCTTCCGGCACGCGCGCAAGCATCTCGTCGATGGTGAGTTGGCGCCCCTGGTAGCTGTAATTCGAGAAATCGGTGCGAGATTCGGATACAAACGAGATGGTGCCCCCTGTGCCGAATAGATACACTCTCGGGGGTTGTTCGTAAGTCACCATAGTAACCTCCTGCAATGCGGTAGCGAGAGGTTGCCACTCCCAGCCTGCTATGACAAGCGTCTCGCAAACCCTTGTCATCCCAAACTGCAACAACAACTGGCCTCGGAACCCGAAATACGGCCGAACAGAGTTTTGCAATTTCAACAGCGCGCCGGTAATATGATAGCCTAACCCAAAGACGTTCAACTGGGCTCGTGCCGGCCTAATCACCCACCGCGCAGGGATGCTATGACCAATAACCGCTGGGTTCGCAACAGCCTCATTTATCTCCTGATCATCATCGGGGTGATCGTCATCTTTTACACGCTAATTCCCAGTTTCGGAAGCAGCGAGCAGATGTCCCTTAAACAGGTGCTCGATCAGTCCAGAAGCGGGCAGATCAAGCAGATCATCGTCGATGGCGAGAAGCTGACCGTCATCCCCCAGACCGGAAGCGGCGGGGAGATGGTCAAATATTCCAGCCGCATCGGCAAGAATACCGACCTGATCCAGTTGCTGTCCGACCACGGGGCATTGGATGGCCCGTCCTCTCCCGACGTTGAATACAAGGGCTCCAGCGGATTCGGAAGCGTGTTCGGCATTCTGCTGAACTTCCTGCCGCTGATATTCTTCGGTGGCTTGATCCTCTTGATGATGCGGCAGGCCCAGGGTTCCAACAATCAGACGATGAGTTTCGGCCGCAGCCGCGCGCGGATGATGCCGTTCAATCGGCCCTCGGTCACGTTCAGCGACGTGGCGGGCGTGGACGAAGCCAAAGCCGAGCTCGAGGAAGTCGTCGAGTTCCTGAAGTACCCCGAGAGGTTCCTCCAGCTTGGAGCCCGCATCCCGAAAGGCGTGCTCCTGGTTGGCCCGCCCGGCACCGGAAAGACCCTCCTGGCTCGGGCAGTTGCCGGCGAAGCGGGCGTTCCGTTCTTCCACATCTCGGGCAGCGAGTTCGTGGAAATGTTCGTTGGCGTCGGCGCCGCGCGCGTCCGTGACCTGTTCGAGCAGGCCAAGCGCAACGCCCCCTGCATCATGTTCGTGGACGAGATCGACGCCGTTGGACGCCATCGTGGCGCCGGCCTCGGCGGCGGCCATGACGAGCGCGAGCAGACGTTGAACCAGATATTGGTCGAGATGGACGGGTTCGAGACGAACACCAACATCATCGTCATCGCTGCCACCAACCGTCCCGACATCCTCGACCCGGCATTGTTGCGCCCGGGACGGTTCGACCGCCGTGTGACGCTGGATCTCCCCGACGTCGCCGGGCGGGAAGCGATCCTGAAAGTGCACGTGTCCGGCAAACCGTTATCCAACGAGATCAAGATCGACGTCGTTGCGCGGGAGACGCCGGGATTCAGCGGCGCAGACCTGTCAAACTTGGTAAACGAAGCCGCTCTGCTGGCGGCCCGCAAGAACCAGTCCAGCATCTTCATGCAGGACTTTGAAGAGGCTATCGAGCGCGTCATTGCCGGTCCGGAGCGCAAGAGCCGGGTCATTAACCAGCGCGAAAAGGAAATGACCGCCTACCATGAGGCGGGTCACGCCCTGGTTGCATGGCACCTGCCGCACGCCGACCGCGTCCACAAGATCAGCATCGTGTCCCGCGGCAACATGGGAGGGCACACCACCCTGCTGCCTGAAGAGGACCGCTACCTGTGGACCAAGAACCAGTTCGAGGACATGCTCGCGGTCATGATGGGTGGGAGGGTCGCCGAGGAGTTGATCTTCGACGAAGTGACCACGGGCGCCAGCAACGACATCGAGCGAGCGACCAAGACCGCCTTGGGCATGGTCAAACGCTACGGTATGTCCGCCAGCCTGGGCCCTCGCACCTTTGGCAAGCGCGAAGAGTTGGTGTTCCTGGGTCGAGAGTTGAACGAAGAGCGCGACTACGGCGACAAGATCGCGGAAGAAATCGACGTCGAGGTGAGGCACCTGATCCACAGCGCGTATCGTCAGGCCCAGGAAGTTCTGATCGATTACAAACCCAAGCTGGTTCAGGTGGCAGAGTACCTGATTGAACACGAAGCGATCTCCGGCGACGCGCTGGTCGGTTTGTTCAACGACGAACTCCCCGGAACGGAACCCGAACCGGTGGAGCCGACGCCCGCTCCGCAGTCGCCTTACGCGCCGCCGGCTCCCCCTGTATCTCAGGGCGATCCGTTGCCCAATCCCGCGCCGTCGTTCGCAAGTTCGAGCGCCAGCAACCCTATCCAGGGTGGAACGGGAGCGGACGACTGATCGCTACGGCAACCAGGCCAAACAACCGCAGGGCGGGTCCAAACCCCGCCCTGACTTACTTTTCCGGTGCCCCTGCCTCTGCGCCCCGTCGCTTGCTTAACGCCAGCGCAACTACCGCAACGAATACCGACCCGCACAGCCCAAGGCCAAGATCGCCCAGAGTATCCGTGTATGCGGTTGCAAGCTCATCCGACGATCGAATGAACGCGAAATATTCGGCGATCTCCCACAGGATGGCAGTCGTCGCACCGAATCCCACTACCGACCCGAGGATTTCGCGCGTTCGCGCACGTACACGCAAACTTAGCGCGGCGATGGCGCCCGACAGCAGCGCCCAATTAACGAAATGGTTCGCGTCGTCCCACCATTCCACCGTATCGTATAGATCCAGGGAGTTGCCGCCCGTGTCCACCAGGAAAGGCAGGGTCAGCAGGATGTCCGACACCCAGGGGAACGGTGTTCTCCTTGCGAAAAGCAGCCAGCAGATCGGGACGGCAAACGCTCCCACCGGGTAGGTCAACAACCGCCATAAGAACGCTTTCCCCTCGAACTGCTGCAAGCCGGAGAAAGCTCCGAACGCCAGCAGAGCGATCAGCGCTGCCTTCAGCGCCGATGCCACCCAGAAAGACGGCGACGATGCCCAGTGGGCGCGCAACTGATTCAGGCCCTCGATTGGCGGGCGATTCGGCGGGTGAGGTTACGCCTCAGCTTCCGGTTCCCCTTCCGATTCCAACGGGAGGCTGCGGTAATAAAGGCCCCACTGTTGCAACAGCGATTCCACTCTCGGGTCCTTGAGCGCGATCAGCTCTCGGAAGAATCCCGCCATGGCGTGGGCCGGTCGGAGTTCGTCGGTGCATACCCAACTGCGCTCGCCAGGCACCGCGTAAATCAGGCCGCTCTGGTGAGGACAGGTCACTCGGACGCGGGCCATCTCCTCGCCGGTTTTGATGGTCACCCCCTGGGGCTGCCCATGTGATTCTGAGTGATCGGACGGCATTTGTATGGGAATAGTCATTGCTCGAACACCGGCTTTAGCAATTGGTGAGATGGGACACAATCATGAGCTAAACGTACCGCCCGAAGCGGCGCCACGATTATAAACCAACGGCAAGACGTTGATGTTATACTGTCTCGGCTACGGATCGTGGGCGTTTCCGACATGGAGTCAACCACCGTCCGACGAGTCGCAACGATAACGAACTCACCGCGCCCGCCGGGCGCGTTCGAGCCAGAAAGGAACTATACACATGTTTTCACCCGGTGGCGGGCAACAACAACCACCTCGGCAGCCTGAATTCGACTTGGACCAGATATTCGGCCGAATACGCGGCATATTTGGCGGTGGTGGCGGCCGGTTAGGCGGCGGCAACCTCGGCATAATCATCCTCGCAGTGATCGCATTAATCGTTGTCATCTGGGCCGCGACCGGCGTCTACACCATCAGCCCCGGTGAAAACGCGGCAGTGCGGCTCTTTGGCGCAGTGCAGGGCGATCCCATCGCAGAGGAAGGTCTCCAGTGGTGGTGGCCCTCGCCCGTCGGCAATCGGGACGTGGTCTTGGTCACCGAGACCCGGCGCATGGAGTTGGGCTTCCGCTCCAACGAAGCCTCGGTGAACACGCCATTCCTCGAAGAGGCGCTGATGATTTCGGGCGATCTGAACATTGTCGACGTCCAGATGGTGGTGCAATATCGAATCAGCAACCTGAACAACTTCCTGTTCAACGTCGACGACCCGGGTGAGCAGATTCGTCAAATTCCCGAAGGCCAGCCGGACGGTCGCACCCTGAAAGACGGCGCTGAAGCTGCGTTGCGCCTCGTCGTGGGGCAACGGTCCATCGACGATGTGCTGGTCCGAGGCCGTGAGCAGGTGGAAACCGATACTCGGGAACGGCTGCAGGCGATTCTGGACGACTACGCCGCGGGTATCGAGGTGATCTCCGTGCAGTTGCAGGATGTGAAGGCGCCTGAAGAGGTGCGAGACGCGTTCGACGACGTGCTCCGCGGCCGCCAGGAGCGTGAGACGCGAATCAACCAGGCCCTGGCGTACGAAGCCGACGTGATCCCGAGGGCCCGCGGCGACGCCCAGCGCATCATCGAAGGGGCTGAAGCGTTCCGTCAGGCTCGTATCGAAACTGCCACCGGTGAAGCGCAACGCTTCGATACCGTGTTGAACGAATACCAGAGTTCACCCGAAGTAACGAGGCAACGGCTTTACCTGGAAGCGCTTGAACAGGTCCTGCCTAACGTGTCCAAGGTCATAGTGGACCCCGAAACGGAGCCGGTGATCATCTTGGGACAGAATGGTAATGTCATACCCGCCCCAATCGGCCCAAACCCGTAGGGCGGCCCGGCACCAACAACTTGGCGACACAGAGTTGACCGTCCCACCAGACCGGAGAACCCTCCAATGCGCAATCTAATTATCATCGCAATT
>JAJDXU010000102.1 GCA_022823105.1 Dehalococcoidia bacterium | reverse complement strand
CCGAGGCCATCGTATTCAGCCTGCTACCCTGGGCCCGGCAGGACCGCTACCGCGAGTTCTTCCGCTGGGACCTGCCCGCGCCCGCGCGCTAGCCGTGCCCTCAACCTGGTCTACACCAATAATCCAAAGGCCCTGAGCGGTTGCCTTGGGTTAACACGGTGGTCCAACGCCAGGGGTTCAACAGGTGCGTGATATAATTCACACATATCGCCGGGGTCGAAACCGCCCCATGACCGGAATGAAAAACTCGCCCGTACAGTCGTCAACTCGCGTGGCCGTTGGCCTGCATTCCGGTCAGGATCGGGAGCCGGCGTACCGGCGCATCGTGGTCAAGGCCGGCACCAACGTGCTTGCCGGCGGCAGTTCGCAGGGCGGATTGGATGCCGATGTCATGGCCGCCCTCGTCGACCAGATGGCGCGTCTCGCCAACTCCCATCAGGTGCAGGTGCTGCTGGTGACCTCCGGAGCCATCGCGGCAGGACGCCAGGCGCTGGCCGAGAGAATTGCGGTACCCGCGGTGCCGGATATTCCAACGCGGCAGGTTCTGGCCGCACTGGGCCAGAGCCGGCTGATGTCCGCCTACACCGGCATGTTCGAGCAGCACGGCGTGGTGGTATCCCAGGTCCTGCTCACCATCAAAGATCTCGCGCAGCGCCAGGCGTACCTGAACATCCGCAATACGCTGCTATCGCTGCTGGACTTGGGCATCGTTCCCATCCTGAACGAAAACGACGTGGTGGCGGCGGACGAGATCGGCGAGGTGTTCGGCGACAACGACCGGCTGTCGTCCCTGATCGCCACGCTCATTGATGCCGACCTGCTGGTGATTCTCTCCGACGTGGATGGCCTCTATACTGCCGACCCCAAATCGGACCCCACGGCCACACGAATCGGCACCGTCGACTTCGTCGATGACCGCGTGATCGCCATGGCGGGAGAGCATCGAAACGCCTGGGCCCGGGGCGGTATGCCCACGAAACTCGACGCCGCCCGGTTGGTCACCACGTCGGGCATCGCCATGAGCATCTGCCGGGGCAGAGATCCTGACGTTGTGGTTCGCGTGGCAGAGGGCGAACCGGTGGGAACATTCTTCCGGCCGGCCAGCAGCAAACTGGAAGCCCGCAAGCGATGGATGCTCAGCTGCGTCGGCGACAGCGATTGGGGTCAGGTTGTGGTCGACGACGGAGCGGTGTCCGCGCTCCGCAGAAACGGCGTCAGCCTGCTGCCGGCCGGCGTGCGAAACGTGGTGGGCGATTTTCAAAGGGGCGACATCATATATATCTGCGACTCGGCGGGTTCCCATGTTGCGTGCGGGATAGCCAACTATTCCCATGGCGACGTGGGCCGGATCCGCGGCATGCGGTCCGACCGTATCGTGGATACGCTCGGCTACCATTACGGACAGGAAGTTGTCCACAGGAACAACCTGGTTCTGCTTTGATTGCTGGTTCTGCTCTGATTGGAGGACGTCGTGAACACCGCCGCCGAACGACTATATGAACAGGGCGAAGCCGCGCAACGGGCGTCGGCCAGGCTGGGGCGTACCTCCGCGGAGACGCGCAATCACGCCCTGGAAAACATCGCCCGCGCTCTCGAAACCGAGCAGGGTCCGGTTCTCGAAGCCAACGCGGCAGACTACCGGGACGCGGAGACGGCCGGCATCGACGCCGCTTTCCTCGACCGGCTGCTCCTCAACTCCGACCGCCTCAACGGGATGGCGGCCGACGTTCGCAGCGTCGCCAGCCTGCCCGATCCGGTGGGTGAGTTGATCGAGTCGTTCACCTTGGCGAATGGCCTGGAGGTCGAAAAGCGCCGGACTCCGCTGGGAGTAATCGCCAGCATCTACGAAAGCCGGCCCAACGTCACCACTGACATTGTGTCCCTGGCGTTGAAATCGGGCAACGCTTGCTTCCTGCGCGGCGGCAAGGAAACCTTGCGGTCCAACCTCGCGTTGGTGTCCCTGATCCACCGGGCCATCGGCGAAGCCGGACTCCCCACCGACGCGGTACAGTTCGTGGACGACACCGACCGGGAGTTGGTGGACGTGATCCTCGGGATGAAACAGCACATCAACCTCCTAGTCCCGAGAGGCGGAACCGGCCTGATCAACTTCGTGGCCGAGCGTGCCCAGATGCCCGTCGTCACCGGCGGTGTGGGCGTTTGCCACACCTACGTCGACCGCGACGCCGACACAGAGATGGCAGCCAATATCGTGTACAACGCCAAGGTGCAGCGGCCCACCGTGTGCAACGCCATGGACACGGTGCTGGTACATTCGGAGGCGGCGGCGCGCTGCCTCCCCGAGATCGCCGCGCAGTTGAACGGCGCCGGCGTAGAGATGCGCTGCGACCATCGGGCGCTGAGCATCCTGGGACCGGAGGGTGGACTGAACTTGGTTCCCGCCCAGGAAGAAGATTTTGGGCAGGAGTTCCTCGCGCTGATTGCCTCGGTGCGCGTGGTGGACAGCCTGGACGATGCCCTGGACCACATCGAGACCTACGGTTCGGGCCACTCCGAGGCCATCATCACGGACGACACGGCCGCTGCTCAGCGCTTTCTCAATGAGGTGGACGCCGCAGCCGTGTACCACAACACCAGCACCCGCTTCACCGACGGCGCGCAGTTCGGGCTGGGCGCGGAGGTCGGGATCAGCACCCAGAAATTCCACGCCCGCGGGCCGCTGGGTTTGCGAGAATTGACCACATATAAGTGGATTGTTCGCGGCGCCGGCCAGGTCCGCGAGTAAACTTCCCCCATGCCTTTCGACTACGAACGGGAAGTCCGCACCGCGCACTCCGAAGCGTATCTGATCCTCGATGGAGACACGCCGGTGGGCAGGATCGACACCCACTTCCTGCCCGGCATCGCCCACGTCGCCATCGCCGTTGACCAGAGAGTCACGCCCGAGCAGATCGAGGAGATCATCTCCGACGTCGACGCCGACATGCTGAATACCGTGGGTACGGAACGGGACGCGCACATGTACCACGTGTTCCAGGGCACGGAGATTCGCGTGTTCAGCGACACCGACTACGACTCCTACGGCGGCAACGGTAACGGTAATGGCCGTGGTCACGGCCCTCTGCTTCCACCCGGCGGCTGAGCCTTCGCGAAACAGTCCGCCTTGATCGGCCGGCCCTCCAGGTTCCCATCGACTCGTGCGGACGTGGATAGCCCGACCATCCCGCGCTGGAACTTCCGGAGCCATGCCGGCCTGCGCTCACGGTGCCCCGCCGATTCCTCGCCGCATCGGCGCATGCGCGTGCGGTTGTTCAGAAATTGGCTTTGATCCGCCGATAATTCGTCGTGTCGCACGCCATTCAGTCAGATATAAGCGATCCATTCACATTTTCCATCAATTCTGCAACATAATCGGCATTACCAGATCCTATAAACGAGAAAATCCGATGATAGTTGATGTTGACATAAATTGTTTGGACCTCGTATAGTCATGTCATTATGTTATGTCAATTGTTGATCGACATTAAGTTCCGTCATCTGCCAGTTGCGCTGGCTATGCTGGCGTTCGCCTTAATTTGGGTGAGCAACCCTCAATCGTCGGATGGCGCGAACACCGCTCCCGATCCTGTTGTCGTCCAGGAACTGTCCGCGCCGTCGGGGTTCGCCGCCGCGGACCCCGATCCGGACACGGCATTTCGCGAGGAGGACGCCGGCATTTCTGCATTCCTGCGGGTCGGCGCCAAATCAAGCGGGTCGTCTGACCCTCGTCTGGATGTAAATGCAATCGTCAATGAATTGACCACGGTGCCAGAGGACCCCGCAGTCAGGAGCCAGGGCAAATTGATCGAGCTCGGTCTCAACTTCGGGATCGTAGAACTGCCCATGTTCGCCGCCGTGATCAATGCCGCCCCAGTTGAAAACGTAACCGTATATTTCGACGACGAGGGGTGGATCGTTGCGTACCTTCCCCACGACCGGCCGGCTGCGGCGCTCTGGAAGCACGGCTCCGCCGCAGGCGCCTCCGCAAGCGATCCCCAGGCGGACCGGCACTTGGAAAGAAACCTGCTGGCGCTTGCAGTCAACGAGGTGATGACCGCCCAGGACACTGGTTCCCGAAAGGTGGACTCATCCGACGTCACCTACTATGACTGGACCTGCCCAGCCTGCGACGCCATGGCGCTTTTCACCAGTGTGTCTCGTGGCGGAACTCAGGACGAGATCAAGTTCGTCGTGCCCCATACCATCTCCCTCGTTCAACCCTCGGCCGCCGTGGTGATCACCGAGCCGATCGAAACGGGCGGAAACGCGACTGCCAGCGTGTCAGTGGACGGTGCCGTGATTGTTTCGGCCGACGCTGATCATCCCTTGAACACGAAGAGTTTCCATCTACGGAGAGACGTAGAAAGTACCAGCCTGCACCGCGTTGCAATTGGAGGCCCGTCCGACAACGTGGCAGTCGGCGCGATAATGCTGCTGTACGACCGGCCCTAGACCCGGACCCCCGTAGACGCGAAACGCGCTGAGGCAACCCGTGGCAGACGCCCTGAAATGGGCCTTTGTCGCCATCCCGGCCGGGATCGTGGCTTCTCTGGCGATTCTGCCGGCGTTTTTCGCATCCGCGCCCGCAGCAGGCCAGGGACCGGAACCGGTCATCCTCCCGCAGGCCATGCCGGCTCATCAGAACTGTACCGACGACGTCAGCATTGAGATTCAGGGCTTGCTCGACAGGGTCGATTTCACTCTCAAGGACCCCCCGGACTACACAGCCGACGACGATCTCGGGATCTACTTCGCGATTACAAATTCAAGCTGCCAGGCCGTAAGCGTTACCGTGGAGTTTCGCGGTTCGGTCAGCGACGCCGTGATTGTCAACCGCGACACCACCGACAACGACGCCTGCCTTGAGGGCTGCACCATCGCCGCCGAGGGTATCTTCTACGGCAACGTGGGTTGGGATCTGGCCCAACACCCCAACACGCAGGAAGAGTACGTCATCGGCGCCATCTCCATTACCGAACCCGCCGACTTCGTTGACCAAGACGAATCCAACAACACGGACACCTCGGCCGACTGGATCAACATCGTGAACGAGGAAAGTGCAACGCCTACGCCTACTCCCACCCCCACGGCGACTCCTACCGCAACCCCGACAACCACCAGCACGCCAACACCGACACCGACCGTTACGCCCACGCCAACCGCCACACCATCAGCAACCAACACCCCAACTCCAACTCCTACTGCGACACCTACCGCCACTCCCACGATTACCAGCACCCCTACAGCGACACCGACCGTCACGCCCACGCCAACCGCCACCCCGTCAGCAACCAATACTCCAACGCCCACTCCTACTGCGACACCTACCGCTACTCCCACGATTACCAGCACGCCGACACCAACACCGACCGTTACGCCCACCCCTACCACCACCCCGTCGGCGACCAATACCCCAACGCCCACTCCTACTGCGACGCCCACCGCCACTCCCACGATTACCAGCACGCCGACAC
>JAJDXU010000354.1 GCA_022823105.1 Dehalococcoidia bacterium | reverse complement strand
GAGGAGCGACGACGCCTTCTAGCTTGACGAAAGGTTCCATGTTGTTCTTCCTCGCTATTGGCGAAACTCGGGGCTGACCGGCGTTTGGGTTAGCCATCCCCCCGCGCCCTATGCAGTAGCGGGGGATGGCTCTGGGCGTTTAGAAATCCCGCACGTCCACGAAGTGTCCGGCGATGGCGGCAGCGGCGGCCATCTCGGGGCTGACCAGGTGAGTGCGCCCACCCTTGCCCTGGCGGCCTTCAAAGTTGCGATTGGAGGTGGAGGCGCAGCGCTGGCCGGGATCCAGGATGTCGGGGTTCATGCCCAGGCACATCGAACAGCCGGCGACCCTCCAGTCGAAACCGGCGTCCTTGAACACCTGGTCCAGTCCCTCGGCCTCTGCCTGGGCCTTGACCCGCGCCGAGCCCGGCACGACCATGGCGTAAACGCTGGAGTTGACCTGGCGCCCGCGAATCACACTGGCGGCGGCGCGGAGGTCGTCGATCCGCGCGTTGGTGCACGCGCCGAGAAAAACGCGGTCGATGGCGATGTCCTCTATGCGCTGGTTGGGCTCCAGGCCCATGTACTCCAGGGCCCGCTCGGCGGCTTCCCGCTCGGCTGTCGTTTCAAAGGACGCAGGGTCGGGAACGCGGTCCGTGATGGGCGCGACCATGTCCGGCTTGGTGCCCCAGGTTACGAAGGGGGCCAGATCGTTGGCGTTGATTACGATGGTGCGATCGTAGGCCGCGCCGGAGTCGGTGGGCAGCTCGCGCCACCGCTCGATCTGGGCTTCCAGCTCTGCGCCCTTGGGAGCGTACGGACGCGTGCGCACGTACTCAAACGTGGTGTCGTCGGGGGCTATCATGCCGGCTCTCGCCCCGCCCTCGATGCTCATGTTGCAGACGGTCATGCGGCCGTCCATGGACAGGTTGCGGATGGCGTCGCCGGTGTACTCGATCACGTGCCCGGTGCCGCCGTTGACGCCCATCTGCCCGATGATGCCCAGGATGATGTCCTTGGCCGTCACCCCGCTGGGGAGTTCGCCGTCCACGCGGACCTCCATGGTGCGGGGCTTGAACTGGCGCAGCGTCTGGGTCGCCAGCACGTGCTCCACCTCCGATGTGCCAATTCCCACGGCGAAGCAGCCCAGGGCGCCGTGGGTGGAGGTGTGGCTGTCGCCGCAAACCACCGTCTTGCCGGGGAGTGTGTACCCAAGGTCGGGCCCGATGACGTGCACGATGCCCTGGTTCTCGCTGAACCGGTCGTAATAGAAGGGCAGGCCGAATTCGGCGGCGTTCCGATCCAGCGCGTCCAGCTGCGCCTTTGAAATCTGGTCCTCAATGGGACGGGTGAGTTCCCACGTCGGGGTGTTGTGGTCCGCGGTGGCCACGGTCAGGTCGGGCCGGCGAACCGGTCGTCCGGCCATGCGCAAACCGTCGAAAGCCTGCGGAGACGTTACTTCGTGCACCAGGTGCAGGTCGATATAGATCAGAGATGGTTGCCCCGGCTCTTCATGCACCACGTGGGCATCCCAGATCTTCTCAAACATGGTTCGGGGGGCCAATTTTTATCCTCCTCAAGACAGTGGCGGCATGCTCGCGTTTCCGCGCATTCAAGTTCGGCGCGGGTATTATAGCATTGCCAATCGGCGCGCCGGGTTAGTGGGCCCCGGTGGCCTCCATCGTCATCAACTCAATGATGTCGTTGGTGGTGACCGCTCCCAAAAATCGCTCAGAATCCTTTTCCACAACGGGAATCACCGAGACGGAGTTCTCCGACATGCGGTGGAGTACGTCTTCGACGTAGTCGTCCGGGGAGGCCAGGGGAGCCCCGCTGCGTACCACGTCGCTGAGCGGGGTTTTGGCCCAGTTGGCCTTGGGCAGGTACCTCAGCATTTCCAGCGACACGACGCCGACGAAGGCGCCGCTTTCCGCCACCACGTAGTCGTGCTGATGCGGTACGATCCATCGTTCCGTGAATTCGCGGACGGTGACGGAGGGAGCCGGATGGTTTCGAGAACGATCCAGGATGTCGTCCACCGTGATGTCTTCCAGCGCGAACCCCAGCACGCCGGCGGGGATGTCGTCAAGATGGGTCGGCAGGTCGGGTTTGCGACTGGCCCGATTCACCGCGAAGCTGATCATGGGTGGCATGAGCAGGATGTAGCCGAACATCACCAGGACGAGGAACGAGAACACCACCTCGTCGATGGTGCCTATCTCCCACAGCACCAGCAGCAGGGCGATTTCAGCAACTCCCTTGCCCATGAGGCCCGATGCCACTGCGTATGGCACGGTGAGGCGGGCGACGTAGGCGCCGATGAACGCGCCGACGAAGTTGCCGAGAAGGGGGACCAGCGCCAGCGCCAGCATCGTCCAGGGGTTGAGTGTTACGAACGAGAAGCTGAAGTGCAGCCCGGCGGAGGCGAAGAACAGGGGAACGAAAAACCCTTCCGCCACGCTGCGCAGGCCGGGCAGAATCTCCCGACGCGCCTGGTAAGACAGTCCCGATAGTGATGCGCCGAACAGAAGCGCTCCCAACGAACCGTGCAATCCCATCAGTTCGGCGCCGTACACCATCAGGAAGAGGATGCCAATCAACAGGCCCAGCGACAGTTGCGGCACTTGGATCACGCGTTGGAGCAGGGCCACCACCGGAGGCAGGACCCGGGACGACAGGACCCAGCCCACCACGGCAAAGGCCACGATCTTGCCCAGGAGAATCAAAACGCCGGTAACGGACAGTTCGTGGGCATGCTCGCCGATGCTGAACCCGATGACCAGCAGCGTGATCAACTCGGCGATAACCACCACGGTGAATATCTGCAGGCCGACCGGTTCTTTAAGGCGTCCTTCGTCGGCCAGCACCTTGGCGACGATGCCCAGGCTGGTCATTGACAACACGCCGGCGAGAGCAAGGGCTTCGCTGAAGCTAAGGCTCAACCCGAAATCGAAGACCAGGTCAGTGGTTACCAGCATCGCGATCCCGAGGGAGAAAATCACGGAAACGATGGCGGTTACGAAATAGTGCCCCCTCAGGGTCGCCACGAAACTCGAAATGTCGATTTCGTCGAGACCGATCAGGAAGAAAAATATGAACACCCCGAGTGTCAACAGCAACTCAAGGTGTCCTGCGGATTCAACGTGCCAGATTCCGGTCAGGTCCAGTACCGGCCCCAACAGGATGCCGACGGCAGCGTAGGCCACTATCGCGTTGAGTCGAAGTCTCCGGAAAATGCCTTCGGCCAGCTTGGTGCCTATGACCAGGAGGCCCAAAGATAGCAGTGCTTCGTGATGCATTCGACGTTCGAGCTCCGTGGCGCGGGGATGGTCAAGGGATTTTGCGGTCTTGATCCAAAACGGATC
>JAJDXU010000336.1 GCA_022823105.1 Dehalococcoidia bacterium | reverse complement strand
ACTCCCACGATTACCAGCACGCCGACACCAACACCGACCGCGGTGGCAACCAACACTCCGACTCCAACGGCAACGCTCACTCCGGTTCCCACTCATACAGCGACTCCTACCTCAACTCCGACACCGACACCAACGCCGGCGCAGCCACCGCAGTTGGGATTGCAGATCGCACGGCAAAACTCGATCGTAGGCGTCGCCGGGAAGCGACTCACCATAGACGTGAGCATCAGCAACTCTGATGACGTGGACCACGTAGCGACGGTGCAATTGCGTTACATGGGCGGAGGAACGCACCAACTGCTGGACGACGAGTCCGACGTGCCGGTCGCGGCCAATTCCAGCGCTGATGTCACGCTGGAGTGGGACACCACTGGCTTCGACGTGGACACCCACTCGTTGCTGTTGTCGCTGTCATCTCCGGCGGAATCAGATTTGTTGGAAACGGTATCTTTCGACGCCGTGCTGGCGTCCGCCGACGCCGTCTTTGTCCTGATCCGGAACGAAGGGAACTCCGGCAGCATTGTTGGCCGAGTCTCCAAACCTTCCGTGATGACCTCACCCGTCTACCCGTCTACGGTCACGCCGACGCACACTTCCACATCGACCCCTACTGGAACGCCAACAGCGACTCCCACACCTGGCTTTACCGGAACGCCAACACTAACTCTCACACCAACCCCTACCGGAACGCCAACACTAACTCCCACACCAACCCCTACCGGAACGCCAACAACAACTCCCACACCAACCCCTACTCCAACGGCCTCACCCACTCCCTCGCCTACGCCGACCGCAACGCCCGTGCCGAGAATCGACGCTCAGATTGCCAGCATCATCAGCGATCCTGCAGGATCCGCGGTGCGGGGTCAGTGGGTCGAAATCTACGTCACTGTCCTCAACAGCGGCAGCGGAGAGGTTAGGGTCCCGGTCCAACTGACATTCCCATCGCGAAACAAGCAGCCGGAGACAATCAACCTCCGAATCCTGCCCAACCGATCTGGCACGGCGAACTTTACCTGGAAAACGCGCAACTATGCCGTTGGATTGCATACCCTTCAGGCCGGTCTGCTGCTGGAAAACAACCTGACGGCAGGGCCAACCGAGGCAGATATAACCCTGAACCTCCTGGAACCAACCGTCACCGCGTCGATAGAGAGTTTTGATGCCTACCCCGAACTGCCGGTGGTGGGCGACGCGGTGGAGATCTCCGTGGCGGTTACCAACGAAGGCATATTGCCGGCCAACATCCCCGTTACCTTGCATTTCCCATCAGGAGACAAACAACCGGAAACCCGCAAGCCCTACGCCGAGGCCGGCGAAACCGTGTCCGCGAAATTTACCTGGCGGACCAGCAGGTATGCGCCCGGCAGCCACGAGTTCCGAGTGTCCGCTCCGGGAGCAGACCGCACGTTTACCGTGGTTCTGGCCGCGCCGTCGGTGGACTTCGGCGTAGTTGAAACACACGGCCCGAATCCCGATCAGCCCATCGCCAGAGGAGACTGGGTAGCCGTATCCGCGGTGGTGCGGAACGGCGGGCCGCAGGAGGGACGCGCAACCGTGCTGGTAAGGGATACGGTGAGAGACCGGACGATGCACAGCGAAACATTGACGCTGGGAGCATTCGAGTCTGGTTTGGTGGAATTTACCTGGAAAACCTTGCGCTATGCTTTGGGTCCCTACCACCTACAGGTTGTGACCGATGCGTCAAATGACACGCACAGAGCTAATGACGTTGCCGACGTGGGGTTCGTGGACCTCCTGGACGACCGGGACCTCACCATCGGCCACACCGGGGATGACCCGGGGTCGCGGTTGTGGCTGGGACTCGACAAACCCGACCTGCCCGCGGCGTCCAAATGGGCCATCGGGGCCATATCGTGGACTCCCGAGGACCCCGTCGTGGGGGAGCCGGTCGATATCAGAATCGAAATTCGCAACTATGGGACCCGGTCGGTCAGAGCTCCGGTTACGTTGCGCTTCCCTTCTGAGGACAAACAGCCTGAGACTCGTTCGCCGCGCGTCGATGCGGCATCCGGTGGCGCGGCCACGTTTACCTGGCGAACCGGCAGGTACGAACCGGGAAGGCATATGTTCAGGGTTGAGAGCGCCGGTGGCGCCGAAACGTTCAGCATCGAACTGCTGCCGCCTACGGTGGATTTCCAGGTGGCGGCGATATATCCACCAAGCGCATGGCACCCGGTGGTGAAGGGGGATTGGGTGGAGGTGGCCGCGTTCGTGCGGAACATCGGCAAATACAAGGGCACGGCGACCATCAGTCTGTGGAACCTGACACACGATCACCCCATGTACGAGGACAGCGTCAGCCTGGAACCGGGGGAATCAGACGTGGTTGAATTCACCTGGAAGACGCTGAGGTACGCAGTCGGCAAACACTTGCTGCGAGCCAAAGCCGAAGCCGAGTACGACACAGACCGTTCCAACGATCACTCCGACTCGGCTGCGGTGAATGTCATCCCAAGCAGCGACATTTTGATAGGCTTCCCGGGCGACCATCCCGAAACCAAGAATGCTCTTGCCGCCTCGTCACCGCGCGTCGCGTCAAACCGCTATGCGCTGCTGCAAGTCGCCGCCCTGGCCACCGACAGTGCGAGCGTGATGCACCAACAGCTGACGGCGACGTGGGAGCCTCTCTCTACCCGAAGGCTATCGGGACTGTGGCCGGCGGATCCGGGCGACCTCCACTCCCCCGAAGGGGGAGGGCAGCCATCACCAATGCTGTGCGCCCAACAACAACGACTACTGACTATCGGTCCGCGACCGCTGGCAGCGCAGTGCCCGGGCGTGTGGGCTCTGGTCCGCTAGCCCGCCGGCGCCACCACTGCGTCCCGCAGCACCTCGACCAGGTGGCGGGCCCGGCGTCCCGCGCCGTGCTCCACCTGCTGACGGCACGAAACTCCCATCACTGCCACCTCCCAGTCCGGCTTGGCTTCAACGGCGGGGAAAAGGGAGAGTCCACCAATCTGCATCGATATATCATAGTGCTCCTTCTCGAAACCGAAGGAGCCGGCCATCCCGCAACACCCGGCGTTGATCAACTCCGCCTCGTAGCCGGGCGGCAGGTTGAGCATGAACATGGCGTCGCCCGTACCGGTGATCGCCTTCTGATGGCAATGGCCATGGAACATCACCTTCTTGCCCAGTTCCGAGAATTGCAGGTCGAGTTTTCCGGCGGAGTGGGCCTGGGCCAGGAACTCGTCGATGAGGAATGAGCTTTCCGCCACGGCTTGCGCCCGTTCGTCGGCTACAAACTCAGGATATTCATCCCGCAGCGTGAGCAGGCAGCTCGGCTCGCAGCCCACGATGGGGATACCGCGCTCCGCGTAGGCATACAGCGCGTCTATGTTCGAGTTGGCCTGCTCGCGCGCCTGGTCCAGCAAGCCTTTGGAAATCATTGGCCGTCCGCAGCACCCTCCATCAACCAGTTCCACCGAATAGCCCGCGGCCTCCAGCACCTCGACGGCCGCGATGCCGATTTCGGGATAGTTGTAGTTCATGAAGGTGTCGTTGTACAGGGCGACGGTGCCGTATTTCGCGCCGTGCCCGTTACGGTTGCGCTCCGCGAACCACTGGGGCAGCGACTGGGGCGCGAACGCCGGCTGCCGTCGTTGGGGTGCGATCCCGAGGAACGTGGACGCCAGGGATTTGCCCAACCCGGTGCCGGCCAGCCAGTTGTTGATGGGAGCGTAGCGACTGCCCAGGCGGTTCAGGGCGTTGATGTTGGCGAACAGGCGCGAACGCAGCGGAACGCCATGCTCCTTGTGGTAGTGGTCCAGGAATTCGTACTTGAGCTTGGCCATGTCCACGCCGGACTCGCATTCCGCCTTGCACGCCTTGCATTCCAGGCACAGGTCCAGCGCCTCGTGAATCCGCCGGTCGGTGATGGATCCCTCTGCGCCTTCGGGCATACGGCCGGACAGCGCGGCGCGCAGCAGGTTGGCGCGGCCACGGGTGGAATGTTCCTCGTCCCGCGTAGCCATGAAGGACGGGCACATGGACCCATCCAGCTTGCGGCATGCGCCCATGCCGTTGCACATCTCCACCGCGCCGGCGTATCCAAAGTCGGCGGAGAAATCCAGCGAGGTCGGCAGGTCGGTCGCCTGGTAGGTCATCCCGTAGCGCAGGTTCTCGGTCATCGGCGGCGTGTCGATGATCTTGCCCGGGTTCATGATGCCCTGCGGGTCCCAGGTCTGCTTGAGCTCCCGGAAGGCGTTGTAGATCTGGTCGCCGAACATCTTGCGGGTCCACACGCCGCGCACGATGCCGTCGCCGTGCTCGCCGCTCATGGAGCCGCCGAACTCCTTGATCAGGTCGGAAACGGCGTCGCCGATGGACACCATCTTGTTGATGCCCTCTTCGTTCTTGAGGCTAATCAGCGGGCGGATGTGCAAGCAACCGACGGATGCGTGACCGTAGTAGCCGGCCGTCGTGCCGTGCTCGGTGACGATCTCATCGAACCGGCGCACGAACTCACCCATCACCGACGGGTCTACGGCGGGGTCCTCGACGAATGGGATGGGCTTAGCGTCGCCGCGCGTGCTCATCAGCAGGCCGAGACCGCCCTTGCGAACGTTCCAGACGGCCGCTTGTCCAGCCCGGTCAAGGATGTTGACGCAGGCATAGGCCAGGCCGATGTCGTCCTTGAGGGCGTTCATGCGGGCGGTCAATTCGTCTTCGGTCTCCCCGTAAAACTCGACCACCAGCATCGCGCCGGGGTCGCCCTCGATGAAAGACAGGTTGCGGGACGAGCCCAGGGCCTCGCGGCCGCGATCCAGCACCATCTTGTCGATCAATTCGATGGACGACGGGTCGTGGGTAAGGACGCGGGTGGTGGCTTCGCTGGCGTCAAAAATGGTCCGGAAGTGCAGGATGGACAGGGACGTCATCGTGGGCCGCGGCACCAGGTTGACCTTGGCCTCGGTGACCACGCACAGCGTGCCCTCGGAACCCACCACCATGCGAGCGAGGTTGACGGGACCGCCCTGTCCATCGTCAATGATGAACTCGTCGAGGTTGTACCCGCTGACCCGCCGCTGGATCTTGGCGTAGGTGCGGTCGATCTCGTCCTTCTGCTCACGGGCGATACGGAGGACGCCGCGGTAGATCTCGCCCTCCAGCCCGCCGGCGCTGAGCCGGGATTCCAGTTCGGCGGGCGTCAACTCGCCCAGGTGAGCCGTGGAGCCGTCGGACAAGATTACGTCGAGTTCCCTGATGTGGTCCAGGGTCTTGCCGTAGATGACGGAGTGCGCGCCGCAGGTATTGTTTCCGATGCCGCCGCCGACGCAGGCGCGGTTGGCCGTGGTCGGATCCGGCGCATACTGCAATCCGTGCGAGGAGACCTGCCTGGTCAACTGTTCCAGTATGATGCCCGGCTGGACCCGCGCCCACTGTTCCTGGGGGTTTACCTCCAGCACATTGTTGAGGTACTTGCTGAAATCGAGGACGATGGCATGATTCACGGTCTGGCCGGCCAGGCTGGTGCCGCCGGAGCGAGGCAGTACGGGGATGCCCTCGCGAGCGCCGAACTCGACCACGGCCTGAACGTCGGCGGCGCTGCGCGGGATCACAACGCCGACGGGTTCCATCTGGTAGATGCTGGCGTCGGTGCTGTAGAGCAGGCGCGAGTAGGGGTCGAACCGCACCTCGCCGTCCACGCGGCGAGTGAGTTCGTCGGCGATGTCCTGTCGCTCCCTGCCCCTGATCCTGCGTTCCATTACCGTCGCCATGGCGGGTTCCTCCTGCGGTTCGTCGTATCGACGCGGGATAGACTAACGTACGGCGACGACAGCGGCAACTTGCCGCAGGGGACAGCCAGGGCAATTCGGTTATCGGTCGGGACCGGGTTGAGGGCACGGCTAACGCGCGGGGGCGGGAAGGTCCCAGCGGAAAAAGTCGCGGTAGCGGTCGTGGCTGGCCCAGGGCAACAGGTTGAATACGATGGCCTCGTACTCGGGGACGTCGCCCCGGCGTCGGATTTCGGAAAGGGTCATGGGGTTACCTCTGACGGGGAGCTTTACATCGATGGACAGGATGGGCAGGATTGGAGATTTGGACTGGGATGATGGTGATTTTTTGTAAATCCCGCTCGTTTCCGTTCTTTTCGGTTTATTTGTGCAGGGCGTTGGGGTGGTTTGTGGGGGCGAATGGGGGTGTTGAGGGCG
>JAJDXU010000141.1 GCA_022823105.1 Dehalococcoidia bacterium | reverse complement strand
TCGGGCAGCACCTCGATGGTCGCCGGCGTGGTGTCCAGATAGCGTCCTCCGTGGTTCGACACGATGACGGCCTTTGCGCCGTTTTCGGCGGAGAGTCGCCCGTCCTCGCCGGCCATGATGCCCTTCACCACCACGGGTAGGTTGATGCTGGACGCGAACCATTCCAGATCGTCCCACGTGGACGCCACGTCGCGGATGTCGCTGGGCCCGGCGGGAGCGTCGGCCGCGAACTTCCAGGTGTGCGTGCCCAGGTCAAGCTGCGCGTAGTTGGGCGACTCCGCGCCCACGTAGTCGTTGCGGATGTTGCGCTCCCGCTTGGGCTTGATCTTGGCGTCCAGCGTCATGCAGATGGCCGAGTACCCGGCCTCCTCGGCGCGGGCGGCCATCTCCAGCGTCAGGCCCCGGTCCTTGAAGAAATACTGCTGGAACCAGATGGGGCCGGTGGCCGACGCCGCCACATCCTCCAGCGTCCGCGCCGCGTGGGAGCTCAGCACCATCAGCGTGCCGGCCGCTCCCGCCGCCTTGACCGACGCGATCTCCGCCTCGGGATGCGCGGACTCGTGGTTTCCCGCCGGGTCCAGCATCAGGGGCAGGGAGATGTCCTGGCCCAGCACGGTGGTCGCCAAGCTGCGCTGGTCCACGTCCACCATCATCCTGGGCCGCAGCATGATGGAGTCGTACACCGCCCGCGTGCGCCGGATGGTGATCTCGTCCGTGGCGCCCCCGGCGATGAAATCGTAGTGGCCCTTCTCAATGCGCTCGCGGGCGATCTCTTCGTACTCGAATATGTTGACCGGTTCTGCCGCCATGCTGGTTGCCTCTCTCGTTGAATGGGTTTGCGCCGTCATTATACATAGGCGCGTTGACGCCTCCGCTCCCCGGCAACACCGCTCGGAACCAGAAGTAATGCGTGGCGTCGGCGCCCTTGCAGTCGGGGCCGGCGCCCTCCGCGCGCCGTTCCGGGGTCAGCGATCCGTCGAATCAACGACCCGTCAAGCTCGAACCGCGACCTCGGCGCCGAGCGCGCTACTCCAACCACATGGTCACCTCGTCGGCCGGCGCCCGCACCGATGCCGACGGTCGCGATGGATACCCGATGAACAGCGCGCCGACCATCGTCCAGTCCGGCTCGCCGCCCATGGTTTCCGCAAGTTGGGGATGGCGCGTGGTGTTCCCCGTGCTCCAGTCGCCGGCCAGGCCCTCGGCCACGGCCGCCAGCAGGAGGTTCTGCACGGCGCAGCAGGCGGCGGCATAGTTCTCCTGGGTCATTTCTTCGCTGTCCGCCGGCACGCTGTACACATAGATCAGGGCCGGCGCGTCGAGAACCCGCTGCCGGCTACCGTCGGCGTGCTCGTGATTCCCGCTGCGCGCGAACAGGTTGTCGTAAGCCAGTTGCGCAACCTGCGCCCGTTTCTCGCCTCCCTTTTCAAGCACGAAGAACCGCCACGGGTTGGTGAGCCGATGGTTGGGCGCCCACACGGCGGCGTCCAGCATCCGCTGCAGTGCCTCCCGGTCGGGAACCGCATCCGAAAAATCGTTATTCATCCGGCGGTTGTGGATGGCTTCGTAAACGGAGACGCGGGTATCCGGCGCGGTGACGTTGCCGCTACGCAGTCGGTTGTTGGTTGTCATGGCTGCTGCTCCTGATTTGGATGTTTCCGATTAAACAACAAAATGGGACAACGCGCGCAGATTTTGGCGGGCTCGATGCGCCGTACCTTCGATGTGACCATCTTCTGCGGTGGTCGTGCGAGGCGAGGGCGTCGCGGGAACGAAAATGGCATCCTGACGTTTCTTGTCCCTTGCACAATGGTTTGGTATAAGTGCCAAACTCATGGCGGCATCTCTCTCAGCCCTTCTCAACTGGCGTCCCCAAACTCCCTTCTACTACGGCTGGCTGGTACTCGGTCTGTCGGCCGCCGGCGCATTCGTCGCAACGGCGGTGGCCGGCGTGGTGCTGGGCGGCGTGCAGAGCTTCATCATCGAGGACACCAACTGGCCGCGCACCCACATCGGGCTCGCCTCCAGTTGCGGCGTGTGGATGTCGGGGGTATTCGGTCCCTTCGCCGGACGGTTGGCCGACCGCTTTGGGCCCCGGTGGCTGATGCCCGTCGGCGTGATTGTCCTGGGGCTGTCCATGGTGGCCATCGGCGGAGTCAACGCCTCCTGGCAATTCATAATCGCCTCTGTCATCGGGCGGGCAATCAGCCAGCCCTTCCTCATCGGCGTGGTGCCACGCACCATGGCGGTCAATTTCTTCAACCGCAGACGCAACATCGCCCTGTCCCTCACGGGAATCTACCGCCCCATCAGCGGCGCGCTGATCATCCAGGCGTTCTCGGTAATCACCCTGCTGGCAGACTGGCGCACGGCCTTCCGGCTTCTGGGGATATTCAGCCTGTTCCTGGCCGTGCCCATGGTGATCATCATGCGCCGCCGCCCGGAGGATATCGGGCTCCTGCCCGACGGCGCCCGCGCGCCGTCGGCGGCGGCAACCTCTCAATCCGCCCCGGCGCAGCATGGTGGGCGCGGAACCCGTCCGGGCGCGCCGGAAGAGGTCAGCTGGACGGGTAAAGAGGCGCTGCGCTCCCGAGCCTTCTGGCTGATCTCCATCGTCGCTTTCCTGAACGTTACGGGCAGCTCCGGCCTTGGATTCAGCCTGGTGCCGTACCTGCACGAGTTCGCGGGGTTGACCACCCCTCAGGCTACCGGCGTGCTCAGCATCAGCACCTTCCTGGCGTTGAGCAGCCTGGTGTGGGGGCAGGTAGCGGGGAAGCTCACGCCGCGCTGGTGCGTCGTCGCAGCCATGGGCGTATCCGCGCTGGCGACCCTGGCGCTGTTCCAGGTCAACGGAGTGGTGGCGGCATACGCCTTCGGGATATTCTGGGGCCTGTTCCACAGCGCGCTTGAGGTGCTGCTGTATATGGTGCTGGCCGACTATTTCGGTCGCAACTCCTACGGCGCAATCGCCGGCGCCATGCGTCCGTTCGAGGCCGGCGGCCTGGGACTGGGACAGATCGTCGGGCCGGTGGTGTACGACCTCACCGGCAGCTACGCCATCCTGATCGTGTTCTCCGCGGCGGTTCAGGGTATGGCGATGTTCCTGATGCTGCTGGCGCGCCGCCCCGAACGCCGCCCGCGGTTGGAGGCGGAAGCGGCGTAGCCGATCCGCCCCAATACTGTCGTTCCCGCTCACAGCTTCGGAATATGTACCAATCCCCCGGCGCTAACCCTGCGCCAGCGACACGTCCACCGCCGCCAGTCCCTCCACTGCCAGCCCATACCCCAGCATGTCCTGCATCTGCCGCTTCATCTGCAGGGTGAGGGCGACGCGGGTGTAGCGCAGCGTCAGCGGCGGCCGCTCCGCCAACTGCCGGGCCAGTTCCCAGGCACGGGGCAGCAGTTGGTCCTTGGGCAGCACCTCGGACACCACGCCCAGCTCCAATGCCTCCTGCGCCGATAGCGTCTGCCCGGTCAACAGGAAATACCGGCCCCGGTTCTGTCCCAGCAGCATGGGCCAGACCACATGCACTCCGTCTCCAGGCACGACGCCGCGCGGAAAGTGCGGCGCGTCCTGGAAGGTCGCCGTCTCCGATGCCAGCACGATGTCCGACATCACCGGAATTTCAGCGTGGATGGTCGCCGGCCCGTTGACCGCGCCAATCACGGGCACCTCGATCTCCAGCAGGTTGATCAGCAGGCGCTTGCCCTCCCAGTAGGTTTTGTCCCAGTCCTGGGGCATCCGCCGCGTGGGTCGGTTGGGCTCGAAATTCGCGCAGTAGTCGTCCCCCGTGCCGGTGAGGATGACCACCTTGTTCTCCGAGTCGGCGCCGATGTCTGCGAAGGCGTAACCCAACTCCCGGTGCGACGCCTCGCCCCATAGAAGGCTCCCGTCGCCGGAGTGAAACGTAACTTGCAAAATCCCGTCCTCCCGCTGCACGCTGACCGTCTCGTACTTATTCTCGTAATCTGCCAGAACCGTCATGGCTGTCCCCCTTGAAGTGTCGATTGCCGTTTTCTGCGGGCAACTCGCCCCTGACCGCACTTTACACCGATGCTGGCGACGACATTTCGGAACGCGCATAACACCCCGGCCGTTGTGTTAGCATTCGGCGTGACACTCAATGACGCAGGACACTCAACGACGCAGGAGGAATCATGGGTTCCATACGCTTGTACACCGGTGATGACGGCCATTCCCATATCGAAGCGATCGATCCGCCCACCCATCCGGAGTGGAGCCAGTTGCAGAACGCCAAGGGCATCATCTTTCGAGCCTCGCCCCCGGGCTACTTCAGCGACTGGCACGTGGCTCCCCGCCGCCAGTACATCATTACCCTGGCCGGCGAAGCGGAGATCGGGCTCGCAGACGGCACCGTCCACCGCCTGGGCCCCGGCGACGTCAACCTCGCCGAAGACCTCACCGGCCACGGCCACACCACCCGCGTGGTGGGCGACGTTCCCCGGGTAACCGCCACCATCCACCTGGACGATTAGTCCCGAACACGACATCCATCTATCCATACGCGCCCCGGACGCAACGGGGCGCATGTCGTCCCAAAGATACTCAATCCGGCCGCACATCAAACGTGCGCCGGGGCATCCGTTGGCGGCCCAATCCCCGCCGCATACACTGCCTGCAACCTCACCGGCAAGTCCGGGTGAGTTCCAAACGTCTCATCGCCAGGGAGGTGTTCACCGTGCCATCGCCCCAGAACCGCGTCGATTACAGCCCCATCATCGACCGGCCCGTCATCAAGTGGCCCAACGACGCCCGGGTGGCCCTGTGGATTGCCCCCAACGTCGAGCACTACGAGTACGAACCCGAATTCGACGGGTACCGCGATCCCTGGCCGCGCACGCCCTACCCCGACGTGCAGGGTTACGCCTACCGCGACTACGGCAACCGCGTGGGCTTCTGGCGCATGACCGACGTGCTGGACAAGCACAACATCCGCTGCTGCGTGTCCCTGAACATGGCGGTGCTGGAACACTTCCCCGAGATCGGCGAGGCCATGGTGCAGCGCAACTATGACTTCATGAGCCACGGCATCTACAACACCCGCTACCTCAACACCTACTCCGAGGAGCAGGAGCGCGAGTTCTACCGGGATACCATCGAGACCCTGAAGCAGCACACCGGCAAGCAGCTCAAGGGCATGCTCGGCCCGGCAATCTCCGGCACCGAGCGCACCCCCGACCTCATGGCCGAGGCGGGCCTCATCTACCACACCGACTGGATGCACGACGACCAGCCCGTGCCCATCAAGGTCAACAGCGGCAAGCTGGTATCGGTCCCCTACTCCATCGAACTGAACGACGCGCCGTTGTTCCGCCAGCACTACGAGGGCGACTACTTCGCCGAGATCTGCAAGGCCCAGTTTGACCAGCTATATGCCGAGGGCGCACACAGCGGCCGCGTGATGTGCATCGCACTCCACCCCTACCTGATCGGCCAGCCGCACCGGGCGCGGTACCTGGACGACGTCCTGGGCTACATCATGTCCCACGACGGCGTCTGGCAGACCACCGCCGACGACATCGCCGAGTACTACATCGCCAACTACTACGACGCAGCGGTCGAGCACGCCGCCAGCCTGAACGGCTGATTCGGAGGAATACCATGCCCGCAGAACGTCGCTTCGGGATGGACCACCCGCATTACGACTGGTCGCCCCTCAGCAAGCGGGGCATCCTGCGCTGGCCCGACAACGCCCGCGTCGCCCTGTGCGTCATCATCGATCTTGAAAAGCCGGAGTGGGACCCGCCGGCCGACAGCTTCACCACGCCCTTCGCCGGCGGCCTCGGAGCGCGCGGCTACCCGGACTACGCCCGCCTGTCCCACCGGGAGTACGGCCACCGGGTCGGCATCTTCCGCGTGCTGGACACGCTGCGCAAGCATGGCATACCGGCCACGGTGGCCATGGACGCCATGACCGCCGAGAACTATCCCTACCTGGTGCGTCACTGCCTGGACGCCGGCGCTGAGATCATCGGCCACGGCGTGTCCCTGTCGCGCGTGATCACCAGCAACATGTCCGAATCCGAGGAGCGGGACTACATCAGCCAGTCGGTGTCCGCCCTCACGCAGGCCACCGGCAGCGCGCCCGCCGGCTGGCTTGGCCCCGAATACGGCGAGTCCGCACGCACTCCGCAGCTGCTGTCCGAGGCCGGCCTGCGCTACGTCTGCGACTGGGTCAACGACGAGCAACCCTACCCCTTGCACAGCCCCCACGGCGAGATGTTCACGCTGCCCGTCATGTGGGAACTCGATGACGTCGGGGCCCTCTGGGAGCGCAGGGTCGTCGTGGGCCGGTATCAGCAACTCCTGGAAGAGAGCTTCGAGACCCTGTACGAGGACGGCCAGCAGAACGGACGCCTGATGGCGCTCAACCTGCACCCCTGGCTCATCGGCCAGCCCTTCCGCATCGGCTACCTGGACCGGGCGCTAGGCCGCATGATGCGTCGCGGCGGCGTGTGGGCGGCCACCGGCTCGCAGATCATCGACTGGTACCGGGACAATCCCCCGACGGCGTAGCCGCCTTGCTCTCCTCCGGCCCTGCGTGCGCGGAGTCGCGCAACCCAACCCGACGCTAAATCCCCCGCTCCGTGAACACCGCGTCGGCCTGCTCCAACGCCTCTTCCACGTAGGGCCACCCGCGATACCAGCCGGCTTGCGAGAATGTCTCGCAGATCTCCCGCTTGGACATTCCCAGTTCCAGGGCGTAGTCGATGTGCTCGCGCAGTTGCCGCATGTGCCCCCGGCACATCAGCGCCACCAGGATGCACACCGTGCGCTCCCTGGGGGTCAGGTCGCCGCGCGCCCACACCTCGCCGAAGTTATAGGCCTCCACCAGCGCGGCGGTCTCGGGCGTAAGCTCGTGGGCCAGCGTATTCTCCAGGTCAAACTCGGCGTTCTCGCCCCAGTTCGCCCGCCGGATTTCCCGCCCCCTTTCCAGCTTTTCCTCCACCGTATCCAGCCAGTCCGCCTGCAGTGGTTCGCTGTCCTCCGCCTGCCACATTGGTTGCTCGTTGATGACGCGCTGCGCCTGCGCCAGCGATGACACGGTCGCCGGTATCCCAGCGTAGAAGATCAGTTGCAGGAAGATCCCCTTGATCTTCTGCGGCGACATTCCCAGAGACAGGCCCACCCTGATCTGGTGCTGCAGCCCGAACTCCCAGCCGTTGCAGCATTGGGCCGCGATGGTGGCGATGCTGCGCAGCGTGACGTCCAGGCCCGGCACCTGCCAGACGCCGCCCCACATCACTTCTTCCTGCAGCTTCACGTAGTCCGTGCTGACGTCGGGAAGCGCGGCCGTCAGCCGACGCTGGGGCACGTACTGGTCGATGAACGCGTGGAGGTTGGCGGCCTTGCGGGCCAGGTCAGCGGCGGTATCCATATCAACTTCTCACCATGTTGCGATTCGTGGAGGCGACCGGCGATGCGATGGTCAGGCTCCCCGGGACTCGAAAACCTCGTTGGCCTGCACCAGGGCATCCTCGACATACGGCCAGCCCCGGTACCAACCGGCCTGCGCGAACACCTCGCAGATCTGCTTTTCATCCAGTCCGGCATCCAGCGCGTACCCGACGTGGCGCTTCAGCTGCTTCATGTGGCCCCGGCACATGAGCGCCGCCAGGATGCACACCATCCGTTCCTGCGGGCCCAGGTCGGCCCGACGCCATACCTCGCCAAAGTGGTATCCGTCCACCAGTTCCGCCGACTCCGGGACAAACTGCCGCGCCAGCGAGTTCTCGATCTCAGCGTCGGCGATTTCGCCCCAATTGGCGACGCGGACCGCCTTGCCCTGCGCCAGCATCGCTTCGATGGAGTCCAGCCATTCGGCGTCCACCGGCATGTCGCCGTCCTTCCACTCCTCCCGCTCGTTGATGACCTCCTGGGCGATGCGCAGGCCAAAGACGGTGGCCGGCACCCCGGCGTAGAACATCAGCTGGATGAATATCCCCTTGATCTGCTGCGCGGTGATGCCCACCGTGAGGCCGGTACGCACCTGATGCTCCACGCCGAAGTCGTACCCGTTCACGCACTGCGCCGTGATGGTGGCGAAACTCCGCAGCTTCAGGTCCAGCCCCTCCACCAGCCATACGCCACCCCACATCAACTCATGCTGCACCCGCACGAAATCGGCCAGCACCGGCGTGGGTCTGGCGTAGGGCAGGTGCTGGTCGAAAAACTGCCGCAGTTTCGCCGAGCGTTCCTGGATTTCCTGTATCGTCGTCATGCCATTGTCCTCCCGATCTGTCCAGCCCGATTCAGGAACCCCGTTCCGCGAACACCGCCTGCGCCTGTTCCAGCGCGTCCTCCACGTGGGGCCAGCCCCGGTACCAGCCCGCCTGCGCGAACACCTCGCAGATCTCCCGCCGGTCGAACCCCATGTTCAGCGCGTACCGGATGTACCGCCGCAACTGTTTCCAGTGTCCCCGTGCCATCAGCGCGGCCAGCACGCACACCATGCGCTCCTTGGGCGCCAGGTCGTCCCGCGCCCAGACCTCGCCGTAGTTGTAGCCATCGACGATGTCGGATGCTTCCGGCGTCATGCGCTGCGCCAGCGACTCCTCGACCTCCCGGTTAGCCGCCTCGCCCCAGAGTTCCCGCCGGATCTCGCTGCCTCGGGCCAGCTTGGCCTCCAGGGTTTCCAGCCAGTCCGCCTCCTGCGGCACGTCCGCCGCCTTCCACTCGTCGCGTTCGTTGATCACATTTTGGGCCTGGAGCAACCCGTGGACCGTGGCCGGGATGCCCGCGTAGAACAGCAGTTGAATGAATATCCCCTTGATCTGCCGTGGCGTCATGCCCATGGTCAGCCCGACCCGTACCTGGTGCTGCAGCCCGAAATCCCAGCCGTTGACGCACTGCGCGGAGATGGTCGCGAAGCTGCGCAGCTTCAGATCCAGCCCCGGCCCGTGCCATATCCCGCCCCACATCAGCGGTTCCTGAATGTGCCAGTAGTCGGCGGATATGGATGGAATGTCGCTGTTGACGGGCAGGTACGGTTCGAGCTCGTGCGCTCTGCGCGACAACTCATGGGGCGTGGTCATGTGCGGCATCTCCTGGCCGGGGTGTGCGCTACGCCGGCAATTCTAACCGACCACGCGGGTCGGCGAAACGATGCGCAGTCCGAATCCCGGGACGATTGGGTGATTGGTCGAGACCGGGTTGAGGGCATGGGGTTACCTCTGACGGGGAGCTTTACATCGATGGAACCGCCAGAGGCGGACCTGCGGCAGGATGGGCAGGATTGGGGATTGGGATGGGACGGCGGAGATTTTTTCGATATCCCGCTCATTTCTGTTCATTTCCGTTTATTTGAGTAGGGCGTTGGGGTGGGATTTGGGGGTGAATGGGGGCGTTGAGGGCG
>JAJDXU010000294.1 GCA_022823105.1 Dehalococcoidia bacterium | reverse complement strand
ATCTATACCCCGGCCCGCTGTGCAAGCTGTCGGAAACGCCCCTCAGCATCCGGCGCGGACCGGTGATGTTCGGTCAGGACAACGAGTACGTCTATCGGGAGTTGCTTGGGTACACCGCGGAGGAATACGCTGCGTTCGAGGACGCTGGACACATCGGGACCGAGTACGTTGAGGGGTTGGGTTAGCCGAATCCCCTGCGGAACCCCACCGGTCCCCGGTCTTCTACAATCGTCTCTGGCGATGTTACGATGAACCCAACCACCAACCGAGGTTATTGACATGCCTGAGAAACGTATCGGCATCCACGCCGGCGCTCCCAACGCAGAGGCATCGCTCGACCTGATGCGTCGCGCAGAAGCGGCCGGCGTACAAGCCACTTGGCTGACTACCGGCGGAACGGGACTCGACGCCCTCACCTTGTTTTCCGCGGCCGCGGTGCAAACCGACAGCGTCCTGTTCGGCACTTCCATAGTTCCAACCTACCCCCGCCATCCTATAGTCGTGGCCCAGCAGGCGCAGGTTATCGACCAACTGGCGCCCGGACGGCTTCGCATCGGAGTCGGGCCCAGCCATCGCCCGCCCATGCGGTCCATGTTCGGATTCGAGTTGAAGGCCCCTCTCACCAACTTGCGCGAGTATCTCCAGATCCTGCGGGCGCTGTTGCAGGAAGGATCGGTTGATTTCGACGGCCAGGAATACACCGCCCACGCCAGCATTCCCAGGCCCGTCAACGTTCCCGTGATGGCGTCCGCGTTGCAGGAGGGATCCTTCGAGTTGTGCGGCGCCGAAGCTGACGGCGCGATCAGTTGGGTGAGTCCGGCCGTATATCTACGGGACAAGGCTCTGCCTGCGATGCGTCGAGGGTCCGATCAGTCCGGCCGCGAAACACCTCCTCTGATCGCGCACGCCCCGGTTTGCATCAGCACGGACGCCGGCGCCACGCGCCTGGCGGTGCAACAGCAGCTTTCCAACTACCCGCGCCTTCCGTTCTACCAACAGATGTGGGCAGCCGCCGGTTACCCGGAAGCGGCGGAAGAAACCTGGAGCGACGGAATGATCGAAGCCACTGTGCTCACCGGTGATGCCGACACCGTCGGCGAGCGCATGGTGGCTATGCTGGATATGGGCATCGGCGAACTCCTGGTCACTCCGGTTACAGCCGGCGACGATCCTGCCGAAGACATGGAGCAAACGATTCAACTATTGGGCCGGGTCGCCCAATCGTTGTAAGAAGGAGGCGCCGTGCAACTTGGATTGTTCAATATGCCGCTGCACCCACCGGGACGACTGCATGCGGACACCTACGACGAGGACCTGGAACTCATGGCCTACGCCGACGAACTCGGCTACGCAGAGGCATGGATCGGTGAACATTTCACCACCGAGTGGGAAAACATGCCGGCGCCCGAACTGTTCATCGCTCGTGCGCTCGGCGCCACCAAAAATCTGGTGATGGGTACGGGCGTTTCCCTGTTGGCATTCCACGATCCCGTCATGGTGGCTCACCGCATGGCCATGCTGGACCACCTGGCTCGGGGAAGGTTCTTTTTCGGGATCGGTTCCGGCGGCGTCCCAACCGATTCCGAGCTGTTCGCGTTGGATCGACAATCCGGACAGCAACGGAACCTGATGCGCGAAGCTGCGGAACTTATCGTCAGCATGTGGACCACCGATGATCCGGACCATTTCCACTACCGGGGAGAGCATTTCGATGTGAAACTCCCCGCGGCCCGCCCTGAGATGGGTTTGGCGTACCACATGCGCCCGTACCAGAAGCCCCATCCGCCCATCGCGGTCGCGGGCAGCAGTCCATCGTCGCAGACCCTCGAGGTGGCGGGAGAGCTCGGTTGGTGGCCCATGAGCACGTTTTTCCTCCACGCGTCTAATTTGCCGCTGCACTGGCAGGCCTACGAAAAGGGCGCCCAAACCGCCGGGCGCAGTGTTTCAAGAGAAACTTGGCGGATTGCCAGGGAAGTCTACGTCGCCGATACGACCGAGCAGGCCGTGGCAGACGTGATTCAGGGCCCTCCGGCCAACACGTTCACCGAGTATTTTCTCCCTCTGCTGGGTCAGGGCCTGCGCGGATTGGACGGCATCAGAACTTCGCCCGATGTGCCCGATTCGGCTCTCACACCTGAGTATATGCTGGAAAATTTCTGGATCGTCGGCGATCCGGATCATTGCGCAAGGCAGCTCCGTCAACTGCACGAAGACACCGGCGGATTTGGCACGCTTTTAATCTTGTGCCACGACTGGGGCGAACAACGCTCCAAAGGACTGCGTTCTTTACGGCTGCTGGCAGAGGAAGTCCTGCCCCAATTGGATGACCTCGTCCTCGATTGATTGCGTCCCCATCGGCCCCAACCCACGCACTGGGAGGTGATTATGTTCATCGCGACCAACCGTATCAAAGTCAAAACAGGCTATGGCGACACCCTTGAGCAGATGTTCAAGGCGCGTGGATCCGTACAGGACCATCCCGGATTCGTCAGCTTCGAGCTCTGGAAAATGAACCGCACCCCGGACCACGAGGAATTCCTGGTTGTGACTCACTGGGAGAACGAGGAGCACCACCAGACGTGGACGCGAAGCGACGCGTTCCGCTCGGCGCACGCCGGCGGTCCTCCCGATTTTCTCCTCGGCCCCGGAGAATTCCATACCTACGAAGTCGTGCATCGGCTTGAGGCGTCCGGCGCAGTCGCCGCAGACTAGCCGATCCGCTAAAACTCACGCCAAATAAAACCCACGCCAAACCATAGCCCCGGTCCATCCGGGGCTTTTTGCATCAGGTTGCTCCGTTGGGGACATTCCGGGAAGACGGAACGGTTGGATGCGGCACACCTGAGCCCCAACATGCAATGGCCGAATTGGCGCCGCCCATCCGCACTCCCGCCGCTCCCCCGAAGCAACGGAGGTTCACTTGGCGGCGAAACTGATATATTGACCCCGCTTTTATACCCATGCTTGAAGGAGGCCGCACATGGAGTCGGCCAGGTCCACGTTAGTGTCTGATCAATTCGGCCCGCTGCAGGGGGTCCGAATACTGTCCACCGGAACAATCGTCGCGGAACCGGTCGCCGCCGGGCTGGCAGCGGACATGGGCGCCGAAGTCATCCATATCGAGCGACCCGGCAGCGGTGAAGACTGGCGGCACGCGGAGTTTCCTATCGTCGCTCCCGATGGTGAACTGGTTGCCAGTTCCTGGATACAGGACCACCGCAACATGTACCACACCACCCTTGATTTCAGTACCACCGAAGGTCGCGAGATTTTCCTGCGGTTGGTGGAACGGGCCGACATCTGGATGGAAAGCTCCAAAGCCCGCACGTACGACAAGTGGGGTCTCGACGACGCGACGGTCCTGGCGACCAACCCGAGCCTGGTAATCTGCCACATCTCCGGATACGGTCAAACCGGCCATCCTGAATACGTTGACCGGGCATCCTATGATTTCACCGCCCAGGCTTTCGGCGGCATGATGAACCTGGTGGGCAACCCGGAACCCGATCCGCCATCCCGCGCGGTGCCGTGGACTGCGGACTACATCACCGCCCTGTTTTGCCTCTGGTCGACGTTGGCGGCATACATCCACGCGCAACGCACCGGGCAAGGGCAGGTCATCGACCTGGCTCAGTTCGAAGCAGTCCACCGGATCCTGTCCGGGACCATGGTGGCCTACCATGAATTGGGCATCGTGCGGGAGCGAGCGGGCAACAAGGCCGGCAATGCCCAGCCCTGGGATACATTCCAGGCCAAGGACGGTTGGGTGGTGATAGCGGCGGTCGGACCGGCGGTCTACTCACGCGTGTGTCGTGTGCTGGACCTGGACCCCAACGAGGACAAATGGGTCAAGGCTCGGCGCGAGGTGAATTCGCCCGAGGGTATCGAATTTGACGCCATCCTTCGCGGTTGGGTCTTGGACCGGACCCTGGACGAGGTCGTGAAGATTTTCAACGATGCCCTGATCGGATGCAGCAGGATAATGAACGCCCAGGAGATGGCTGAGAACCCACATTATCGCGCCCGTGGCGTGCATGTGGAGTGGGATGACCAGCAACTCGGGCGGCCGGTGAAAGGCGTCGGCATAGTGCCCAAATTCTCCGAGACACCGGGGCAAATCTGGCGTGGTTCCGTGCCGGTGGGTTTCGACAACGACCTTGTTTATGGCGACCTGCTGGGAATCGACCCAGGAGCCCTGCAGGAACTGGCCCGCAACGGGGTTATCTGACGGCGCCACGATACCGACCGCAAAATCAAAGACCCCGGCGAACCGGGGTCTCAACACAAATCCTGGGTGATTTGGTAGCGGGGGTTGGACTCGAACCAACGACCTTCGGGTTATGAGCCCGACGAGCTGCCACTGCTCCACCCCGCATCATTCCAGCGGTTGTAAGCCCGATCCGCCACCGGCGGACCACTGCTCCACCCCGCATCATTCCGGCGGTTGTGAGGCCGATCCGCCACCGGCGGACCACTGCTCCACCCCGCATCGTCGTTAGATGAACACTGAAATAGGAAGCCTGAACTGATTTGTCGAGAACCGAGCCAGGAATTTGAAGCTCCTGGCGTGGGTCAAATCTCTCGACTGGTTAGTACCGGTTTGCTGAAGCTGTTACCAGCCTTACACATCCGGCCTATCAAGCAGCTAGTCTCGCTGCAGTCTTACCCCCGAACTGAATCGGGGAGGGAGGCCTTATCTTGGGGGATGCTTCGCGCTTAGATGCCTTCAGCGCTTATCGCTGCCAAACATGGCTACCCAGCGCTGCTCCTGGCGGAACAACTGGAACACCATAGGTTTGTCCTTCCCGGTCCTCTCGTACTAGGGAAAGGTTCCCTCAAGCCTCCTGCGCCCACGGCGGATAGAGACCGAACTGTCTCACGACGTTCTGAACCCAACTCACG
>JAJDXU010000125.1 GCA_022823105.1 Dehalococcoidia bacterium | reverse complement strand
CGGCCGTTACCGCGTGGTCGCTCCCGACCAGCGTGGGCACGGCGCGACGACACAGGCGCCGTCGGGCTACGACTGGCAAACGCTGGCGGAGGACGCGGTCAGGCTGCTGGACCATTTCGGCATGGAGCAGGCTGTGGTGCTCGGTCACTCGTGGGGCGGCCATGTTTCGAGCAACCTGGCAATGCGGTTTCCAGACCGGGTCAGCAGGCTGGTGATGATCGACGGGGGGTTCCAGGACGGCACGTTGCTCCCGGAGCCTACCTGGGAGGCGTTCAGGCAGCGGTTAGCTCCGCGGTTGGTGGCGGGGACCCGGGACGAGTATCTGGATCAGCTCCAGGCGAACCTGTCCTTTTGCTGGGGCGAGGATCTGGCGGAGATCGCCCTGACGATGGTTTACGAGGGGGCTGACGGGCAGATGCGCGACATCCTGCGCCCGGAGCATCACGCGCAGGTGCTGGCAACCATGTGGGGCGAGCCGCCGTCGGTGGTGCTGCCCAAGGTCAACGTGCCGGCGCTGGTGGTGGCGGCAGGCCCGCGCCCGGAGAGGGCCGGCTCTTCGTTCTCCCGACAGCGAGAGGTGGCGGTTGCGGCAGCCGAAAAGGCGCTGCCCAACGGACGGGCGCACTGGATCGCGGATACGATCCACGATATTGGCTACGACAAGCCGGAGGAACTGGCCAGGGTGATCAGGGAGTTCCTGGCTGAGACCGGCTAATCGGCGGCGGCGGGCGAGAGTCCATCTGCGCCGATGACCTCGCCACCGACGGGGGCGACGTCGACGCTGGGCCCGGAGAGTCCATAGTTGATGGCATAGAGTTGGGCGTAGACGCCACCGGATTCCAGGAGTTGGTCGTGATTGCCCACCTCCGCGACCCTACCGCGGTCGAGCACGACGATCTTATCGGCGTTGCGAATGGTGGACAGGCGGTGGGCGATTACGATGGATGTGCGGTCTTTCAGGATGCGGCTGAGGGCCTGCTGGATCAGCAGTTCCGTATGGGTGTCGATGTTGGCGGTGGCTTCGTCTAGGACGAGGATGCGAGGGTTGCCGGCGATGGCGCGGGCGAAGCTGATCAGCTGGCGCTGCCCGATGCTGAGGTTGATGCCGCGCTCGGCCAGTTCGGAATCGTAGCCTTTATCCATTTCCATGATGAAATCATGGGCGCCGACGGCGCGGGCGGCGGCCTCGATTTCCTCGTCGGTGAGGCGCTCGTTCTGGTAGCAGATGTTTTCGCGGACGCTGCCCGAGAAAAGGTAGGGCTCCTGCAGAACCATGCTCATCTGGTGGACCAGAGATTCGCGCTTGACATCCCGGATGTCGTAGCCGTCGACTGAGATGGAGCCGCCGATCACATCGGCGGAGCGGTGGAGAAGGTTGACGAAGGTGCTTTTGCCGGCGCCGGTGGAACCAACGAGGGCGACGTTTTCGCCGGCGTTGATATGCACGTTGATGTTCCGGAGAACCGGGACGCCCTCGACGTAGTGGAAATCCACGTCCTTGTATTCGATCTCTCCCTTGACCTCGGGAAGCTCGACCGCATCGGGCTTGTCCAGGATATCGGGGTCAAGGTCGAGGACCTCGAAGATGCGGACACCGGCGGCCATGGCGCGCTGCAACTGGCTGTACTGCATGGTGAGCTGGCGGATGGGCTCGAAGAACCGTTGGATCCAGAATGCGAATGCCACCAGAGTCCCGACTTCGAGGGCATCGAGGCGCAGCAGGTAGCCGCCGAACAGAACCACGCCGATGCCGATGCCGAGACCGATGAGCAGTTCGACCATCGGCTGCAACATGCCGGAATAGCGAGCGGCTTCGAGGTTGGCGTCCAGGTACTCCTGGTTGAGAGTACGGAAGTGCGCCATGTTCTCGTCCTGTCGGTTGAGGCTCTGGACGACGCGAACACCGGTGATGTTCTGGTTGTACTCGCCGTTGACCATGGCGATGGCGCGGCGGATGCGCATGAAGGAATGGCGGGCGAAACGCTGCCAGTACATCATGATTACGGTAAGGACGGGCACCACGAACATGCACACCAACGCCAACTTCCAGTTGACGACGAGCATGAGAGCGATAATGGCTCCGACGGTGACCAGTTCGGCGAGGGCCAGGGCGAGAAGTTCGAACGTCTCCTGGAGTTGCAGGATGTCGGACTGCATCCGGGACATGATGCGTCCGATGGGGGTGCGGTGGTAGAAGGCGTTGGACTGGTTCTGCAGGTGGCTGAACATGCCCGAGCGGAGGTCGTACAGAACGTGCTGTCCGGTTCGGGAAATGAAGATGAACTGCAAGCGGTTGGAGAGGAAGTGGATAACGGTGATGACCATGAAGGCCGCGCCGATGACGTGGACGCGCCCGACCTCGCCTTCCGCAATGGCCCAGTCGATGCCGTATTTGATCAGCAGCGGGATGCCGGCGTTAACGGCGGCGTATACCAGCAGGGAAATCAGAGCGATCAGGGCGTAACCCTTGTACGGCTTGATGAAGGTCATGAACCGCATGACGACGCGGTTGTCGTAGACGCGGCCGACTACATCCTCATCGGTCAGGTTATCGTTGGTGGGGGCGAACATGCTGTCCGCGGAGGTACCGCGCATCCCCCGCATCATGCCGCCGCCCATGCCTCCGCCGCCGCGCATCATAGGGCAGCCCTCCCGTCGGCCATGGCCGGAACAGCGGCTTCCAGCAGGACTTCCTCCTGGGGGCGAAGCTGCAATTCGTAGATGCTCTGGTAGATGCCGCCGGACCGGATCAGTTCCTCGTGGTTGCCGCGTTCAACAATGTTGCCCCGGTCGAGGACGAGGATCTGGTCGGCTTCGCGCACGGTGCTGAGGCGGTGGGCGATAACAAAGGTGGTGCGGCCCTTCATGACCTCGACCATGGCGCGGTGAATCTGGCGCTCGGTTTCAACGTCAACGCTGGAGGTGGAGTCGTCGAG
>JAJDXU010000221.1 GCA_022823105.1 Dehalococcoidia bacterium | reverse complement strand
GTATGAAGATGCCGTGGGCCTCCTCAATCGCGCGCAGGCCCCATGAACCCAGGTAATTGCCCCCGGGCCCGAAAATCAGCACCGGCGGATCCTTGCGCTGGAATACGTAAACGTTGTTCTGTGAATCGGTGGCAACGGCCGAGGCGTTGCCCATGGTCATCCCGTCGGGCAGTTGCGCCCATTCCCTTTCCAAAACGTAGGTGTACTTTCCGGAACCAACGGTAGTCATTGCGCCACCTCCATGCCGGCGATCCAATCGGATGATGATCCTTTCTACGGCGTGCGCAAGCACGCCACGGCCCGGTCGGCCGTAGCCCGCATTCTAGCAGAGCGCACGAGCGGCCGAACCCGACCGTCAGTCGAAAAACCCGCCCGTTATGTGCTCCCGTATGGCCCCGGCCACCAGCTCCGGCCTCTGCAGCGGAACGTCGTGGATGCTGTCCTCCATCCACACCGTCTTGCTGCGCCGCAGCAGCGATCCCGCCCGCGCTATCGACTCCTCCCGTCGGAACCTCCGCTCGTGGGCGTCCGGGGTAGACTGCCGCGCCGGCAGCATGAGCGTCGCGCAATCCAGCCGGGGGTAGAGTTCGGCCGGCTTGTGGTTCCAAAGCGCGTCGATGATGCGCAGGTGGTTCTCCCGCCTCAGGTTGGACTGGATCGTGCCGTCCTCCAGCACCCGAAAATTCGCCAGCACCGCCTCGGTGGTTTCCGGCGGCGCATTCGGCCCGAACCGCCCGCTGGACTCCACCCGTTCCCGCATCATCTGCGGCGTGAAACCGGTGAAAATGGGCGGCGCCATCTCCTCTCGCGCCTGCTCCGGCGTCCAGCCCGGCCGGCTGGATATGTCGATGGTTCCGCCGTCCACGAATATCAGCCCGCTCACCATGCCGGGATGCTGGACCGCCAACTCCAGCGCCACGTCCGCGCCCCACGAATGGCCCACCACGATGGGCCGTTCCCATCTCAGGTGGCGAATCATGGCCTCGGCATCGCCCAGCACCGTGGCAAAGTCGTACCCCTCGTCCACCTGCGCGGACTGGCCGTGCCCCCGCTGGTCCATCGCCACGACCCTGAAATCCTCGGCCAGCAGCGGAGCCACCAAATCCCAGATGTGGCAGGTGGACGCCAACCCGTGCAGCAGCAAAACGGCCCGGCCGTGGCCACCCCAGTCGCGGTAGTGAAACGGCAGTCCCCGCAGGTTAACGAAACAGTCTTTGGGTGTGAGCATTGGTACAATCCGCCATTACTTGTGCAGGATAAGCGGCGGTATTGTAGCAACGGGAGATAAAGAGAGATAGACTGCCAATCGGTGAGAAGATTATGGCCGATCAGGAAACCGTAACCGTCAGCCGAGCGGAGTACGACGCTTTGGTAGCCCACAACGCTTAACTAAAAGAACACATAGCTGCATTGGAAGCTGACGACGGCAACCGCATTCCGCATTCGGTGGCGCTGGCAGTGATACGTGGCGACAGCCCGCTGTCTGCGTTTCGCAGTTATCGCGGGCTCACCTTGCGCCAGTTGTCTGACTCCAGCGGCGTTACGGCCAGCTACATCTCGGAAATCGAACGCGGCATCAAGCCCGATTCCATGAGCGCATTGGCCCGGCTCGCCACCGCCCTCAACACCACCATCGACGCACTGACAATCAACTCAGCGGAATAGTTTCTGGGTCAGAATAGCCAGCCGACCACTACTTACTGCTCAAATCTGCGCAGAAAATCGATCCAGTCCCGGGCTGGAATTCCGGAAAGCCTGACGTCCAAAATTTCCTGAATGTACTCGTCCATCAGCCCCGTTCGTGCCAATCTACCAAAGTTGCCGCCACGGTCATTTGCTGGCCGGTCGGCAACTGGAGTGCTTTTGGATGGATACAGACGTGCCTCGGGTGGCGCAGTGATGCTGGAATCGCTTCTGGTTTGGCGTATTTCAGTCCACCAATAATTTCGGTATTCGGCAGCATACCTGGCCTGAGTTACGAATGGTTTAAGTGTAACCGGGGTCCCAGACAACACATTGCTAAGAACCCAGGGCACAACCACCATAAGGTCGGCGTCTGCACAAGCACTTGGAGTAGTAGTGAACCGAAAATTAGGCTCCTTTTCCTTCGCCAGCAGATACCAACCTTTTAGTTCTATACCCAATATGATTTCTTGCCCGTTTCGGTCGGCCTTCAACAAAACATCAGGAAAAACCTGTGCTTGTCTTTGGAAAGAAAAACGTTGATACCGCTCGTCCGGATCCCAGACTGGCCGCATACGATTAAGCGTGGCTACTACTTGGTCTTCTATCGTTGCTCCCAACACCGCGCTTAACGTTTGAACGTCCGTAGCAACAAGCCCCTCGATCGAAGTGCGGCTGTCAAAATGCGCGGGAATTGCGTATAGGGCGTCTATCACTCGCTGATACAGCTGATGATGGGACCACGCCCGGTCAGGTAGGGAGCGTCTGGGAAATCGCATGGTTTGCAAGTCTCTTTTGAGATTCCATGAAATAGTCCGCGAGGATTTCGGCACTATAGCATCGTCTTCCAGTATTGACCGCCGCGATTGCTCCGGAACACAATCCGCCAAACGGCTCCCAAACCACGTCGCCAAGGTCTGATGTGGCAATGATGGCTTGCTCAATCAATTTCACTGGTTTCTGGTTCATGTGGACGCACTTATAAAGGTTTTTGAGCCGTTCAGGGCCGCGTACGGCAGGCTCACGCCATACGTTGGTAATGCCAATATCGCAGTTGAATTTGGCTCGCATTTTGCTCCATTCTTCAACCGTTGCTGGTCGCACACCATCCAGGCTGAAATATGGCCTGCCTTCCGGTGGGCCATGCAAGTTCGCATAATCCGCAAGCAAACCGAAAGCCTCGGGCGGTGGAAAGTACCAGAGATGGCATTTGGTCAGGTACTTTCTCGTAGCCGCATTTTTGACTCCACACGCAGCGTTGGCTTTGTACAGGGGCAGGCCGCTTCTCTCCCATTCGTAGCGAAGCCATTGCTTCAAGTCGAGCGACCCTGCTTGAGTGGGCACTGACACTTTCTTGACGTACTGGACACAGACTTCAGTAACGACTGGGAATCTACGCAATGTCTTTGAGTTGGCATTGCCAGCAATGTGACCAACGCCCTTGTCCCAAATATGGCAAGAGCGATATTCCCAACCCGCCTCAGCCAGGACTGGGTGCACGCTGGCCCAACCGATTTCCGTATTCCAAAACCACAGGGTGGTTTCCGGAAGAGACCGCTCGGACCAGTGTTCGATGTGGGGTCGATACCATCCAGGGAGTTCTTCATGTGAGACCGGATCACCAGGAAAACTCCCCACGCCGTAAGGACCGTCCACGATAATAACGGTAGGAGAGGGCCACTGCTCCGAAACTTCCAGGAAGTCGCCGTGATACAGATTCGCCCCAAGATTGCTGTACACAGTCCATCGCTCCTGTAGGCCTGAAGACGGTATCGAAAGTCCATCAGATTCTACAACCACCTCTCGGATCGTTTGGTTGGGGGCCTCTCTACTGGACAATTGCTGCCTCATCGTTGCTTTCTCCACGCACGTTTGAGCGAATGCATTGTAGCAACTAATTCTCCCGACGCGGTAGGCCGAAAGGGCTCTCCTGCTATAATTCCACCGGAAGCTCGCCCGTCCCGAGCCCGCCGCAGGTCGGCGTTCGGCGCCCTGCCCAAGGTGAATCGAGGCGCGGAACGACGCTCCCCAACCCACAGGAGGAACCCCAAAATGTACGCCATTTTCGTGACCATCAACATCAAGTACGGCTTCGCCGACGAGTTCGCCGCCGCCAGCCTCGGCGACGGCCAGGGCAGCGTCCGCGACGAGGAAAACTGCTTCCGCTTCGACATCCTGCGCAGCCCCGACAACCCCAACCAGTTCTACCTCTATGAGGTGTACGCCAACCGCGAAGCCCACGCCACCCACCGCGAGCAGCCCCACTACGTCGCCTGGCGCTCCGCCGTCGAGCACATGTTTGAGGGCGACCTCGGCCGCGTCGAAATGGAGACCGTATTCCCCTCCGACGACGGCTGGCGCGCCCAGAAGCCCGGCCTCGTCAACTGGTAAGACAACCCAACGATCCCATACCCATACAACCCGGGTTCCAACGGCGGATTCCGCGGCATCATCAAACCGCCGCGGAACTGCCCCCCATAAATCACATTACGCGCAAAAATACTGATCTGCGCAAGGGAGATTCCCCATGTACCGCCTGTTCGCACCCCGCGACCTGGGCGCGATTGCGGCGTTGGCCGCCGTCGCGTTCCTCATCCTCGCCATATTCGGCTGGACCGAACGGACTGACCTCTTCGACCCAAATGACCTGTCGGTCACCGGGTGGTCATGGCGTCTCTGGCAAATCGGTCCGTTGGTGTTCGCCTTCGCCGGCGTCTGGTGGATCTGGCTCAGCACCCGTCGCGTCGCCTGGGTACGCAGCCTCGCCCTCGGCATCCTCGCCGGTCTCGTGTTCGCCAACGGATACACCGAGTTCTTCGGCGATTACCGTGGCGACGTCTGGCGCACGGTCAACCCGCTTTTCATCGCGACCTGCAGCGTCTCCGCCGTCGCCCTCTGGCGCTGCCGATGCGCGGCTGGCAAAATCGGAGCGGTGATCTCGGTCATCCTGGGCGTGGTCGTGTTCGCCAACGCCCATTTCATCAACAACGGTGTGGTCTGGCAGATCATGGACCCGGTCCGTATGCTCACCGAGATAACCTGGGCCGGCGCCGCCCGTTACGCCAACGTCGCCGAACCTGCTGACGCGGAGTGAACCCCGCCATGCGCGACACCGTCCCCGAAACGTTGGACCGCCGGGTTCCCGCCGTCTACGACCGCGTGCTCGAGGTCGTACGCGAGATCCCGTATGGGCAGGTCGCCA
>JAJDXU010000296.1 GCA_022823105.1 Dehalococcoidia bacterium | reverse complement strand
CCCTTGCAGCAGCCAAACGTGCTGTCCGCGTATCTCCCCGGCCTGCCCCGTCCCTTCGCCTTCGGACTCCTCACCGGCAGCACACGCGCCGCGCCGCGCCGCGAGGTCCTCCGCATGGCCTCCGAAGGCCACCTCGATCTGCTCATCGGCACCCACGCCATCATCCAGGATGGCGTCGAGCTTCCCAACCTCTCCCTCGCCATCGCCGACGAGCAGCACCGCTTCGGCGTCGAGCAGCGTTCCGCCCTGCGCGGCGCCGGCGATGAGCAGCCCCACTCCCTCATGATGTCGGCCACCCCCATTCCGCGCACCCTGCAACTCACCCTTTACGGCGACCTCGACATCTCATCCATCGACGAGCTACCGCCCGGCCGCCAGGAGATCCTCACCCGCGTCGTCCCCGAGGACAAGCGCCGCGCCGCCTACGGGTTCGTGCGTCAGCAGGTCGCCGCCGGCCGCCAGGCCTTCGTCATCTGCCCGTTGGTCGAGGAGTCCGACAAGCTCGACGTTCGCGCCGCCATAGACGAGCACAAACGCCTGTCCGATGAGGTCTTCCCGGATCTACGCGTCGGCCTCATGCACGGCCGCCTCTCGTCCCGCGAAAAGGACCGCGTCATGCGCCGGTTCCGCGACGCCGAGCTTGACATCCTCGTCGCCACCGCCGTCGTCGAGGTCGGTATCGACGTGCCCAACGCCACCGTCATGCTCATCGACGGCGCCGACCGCTTCGGTCTCTCGCAACTCCACCAGTTCCGCGGACGCGTCGGCCGCGGCGAGCACCAGAGCTACTGCCTCCTCATGTCCGACTCCGACTCCGAGCGCGCCCACGAGCGTCTGTCCGCTCTCGCCTCCAACAGCGACGGCTTCAAGCTCGCCGAAATCGACCTCCAGATGCGACACGAGGGCGACATCTTCGGCACCTCCCAGAGCGGCGACCAGACCATGCTCCGCATCGCCAACATCTTCGATCAGGATCTACTCGCCCTCGCCCGCCGGGAAGCTGCCGACATCATCGAGCGCGACCCCGAGCTGAAAGACCCGCGCCATGCCGGCATCGCCGCCGAACGCGACCGCTTCCTCACCCGCGTCCAGTTCCACATCACCGACTGACCAACGACACACACCACCGCCGCGTAGGGGCGAATAATCATTCGCCCCTGTCCCGTTCCACCCACTTTGCGCTCCGGGTGGACCGCCCGCAATCTCTGGCCTAACCCTCCGACCCCACGTCCCGGAACCGGTACCCCACGTTCCAGATCGTCTCCACAAACAGGTGGTCCGGATCTTCCACCTTCGACCGCAGCCGCCGTATGTGCACGTCCACCGTCCGCGTCCCGCCCAGGTAGTCATACCCCCACACCTGGTTCAGCAGCGCCTCCCGCGTGTACACCCGGCCCGGATTCGACGCCAGCAGCGTCAGCAATTGGAATTCCTTGTACGTCAGCGAAATCCGCCGACTCGCCATCGTCACCTCGTAGCTCTGCAGGTCGATGGTCAGCTCACCCACCCGAACCACCTGGTCGCTGTTCCTGCCGTTCCGCCGGTACACAATCTGGCCCACCCGCGCCATCAGCTCCGTCGCGTTCATCGGCGCGATGATGAAGTCGTCCGGATTGATCGCCGGGTCGTATTGCGGCAGAAAACTCGCATCCACCACCAGCATCGTGGGCAGACTCAACTGGCTGATCTGCTCGATCACCGACTGCGCCCCGATACCAACCGCGGCCATGTCCAGCAGCACCACGTCCAGGCTAGTGGTGTGCGCAACGTCGTCCAACTCCGCGATGTCGCTGCCCGCCCGGCACGACAGCCCGGAGGCGTCAATCTGCTTCACCAGCGACATCATCCCGTCTCCGGGACGTGTCAGTAGGAATACGTTGTACAACTTGCGGCCCTTGCTACCGGCCCTCGCGCAGCCGGCGAATCTCGGCTCCGAGCTCTTGCACCCGGACTTCCTCGGCTCGGGCGCGGGCGCGGGATTCGGCTGTTTCGGCCCGGGCAGTTTGCGATTGAAAGGTCGGGATGTGCTCCCCGCTGGCTGGATCATGCCAGCCAAGATGGCCACCCTCGGCCCTCAGATCCACGTTCAGCGCCGCGCTGTGCCCCTGGAACACTCCGGGGCGAATTTCGCTCACCTCTATGGACTGGTAACGGCCGCCTTCCAGGCCGTAACCTGCCCGGGTGAAACCGTAGAACTCACCCTCGCTATCGAACAGCCAGTACTCACCCACTCCCAACCTATCGTAGTAGTCTTTTTTCCCCTCCAGGTCATCGCCGGCGGTGTGTCTCGAGCCAACCTCCAGGATGAAGTCGGGCGCCTTGCCCTGTTCCGATACGACGTAGCCGTTGCGCGCTTTGTACGCGGCAGGGTTGACGTCGAACGCTATCAGCAGGTCCGGGTAGCGGCTTTCTCCGGCCACGTAGGCCGGACCCGGCGCCACGTAGCGCTCGCCGGTGACCAGGGTCGTGTCGGACCGGCCCAGGTATTGAGAAATGTGGTGCGTCTGGCCGGGTTCATGCAGGTGCTCTACGGAGGACATATCGCCGGGATGGCGCTGCGGGATGTCGGGGAGACAAAAGGTTGTCGCCGGGGCGGATGCAGCCGGAAGGTCGGTGTGGCGCGTGGTGGTCATGCTGATCCTCGACGGTCAGGCTGGCATGGTCAGGCGGTAATGTCGCGCCGTCGCCCTCACAAAATTGACGCTGGCGCATCCCCTGTCTATTATGACTCTCCGCCGGCGCAATTCTAGCATAGCCGTTGCCCTTGCCGGATTCGCCGCCGTTTCACCATCCTCACGCCAAATCGGGGTTTCGTCATGACCACCGCCACCCTCCTGCCAACTCAACCCTCCGACATCCGACGCCTCATCCGCGCCGGTGAATACAACGGCGTCACCTCCGGCCTCGCCAACGGACACGTCCAGGCCAACCTCGCCGTCCTCCCCCGCGATCTCGCCTTCGACTTCCTCCTGTTCTGCCAGCGCAATCCCCAGCCCTGCCCGATCCTCGAGGTCATCGAAGCCGGCTCCGTCGAACCGTCCTTCGTCGCCCCCGGCGCCGACATCAGCACCGACGTCCCCGCCTACCGCATCTACGAAAACGGCGAAATGGTCGGCGAGTTCCAGTCCGTCGCGGACTTCTGGCGCGACGACCTCGTCTCTTTCCTGCTCGGCTGCAGCTTCTCCTTTGAAGCCGCCATGTCCGACTCCGGCATCCCCCTGCGCCACCAGGAAGCCGGCAGCAACGTCCCAATGTACATCACCAACATTCCCACCCGCCCGGCCGGCATGTTCTCCGGGCCCATGGTCGTCAGCATGCGGCCCATCCCCCGCGAGCAGATCGTCCGCGCCGTCCAGGTCACCTCCCGGTTCCCCGACACCCACGGCGCCCCCGTCCACATCGGCGACCCCGCGGCTATCGGCATCCGCGACATCGACGCCCCTGAATTCGGCGACGCTGTCGAAATCCGGCCCGGCGAAACCCCCGTGTTCTGGGCCTGCGGCGTTACTCCACAGGCCGTCGCCCTCAACTGCAAGCCGCCGTTGATGATCACCCACGCCCCCGGCAAGATGTTCATCACCGACCGCCGCGACTCCGACTACGCCGTAATCTAGCCAACCCACACTCCCCAACCGACATTCCTGCGGAAGCAGGAATCCAGCGCCTGCGCGCGGGCAGTTCCAATATCCCCAATATCACCCAATCCAATCGAAGAGAGTGCGCCCAACAATGCCAACCATCGAAGACATCATCCTCAACAACGACCGCAGGGGCATCACCGCCCTGCGCCCCCATCTCCCCGATGACTTCTGCACCCAGGCCGCCCGGTACCTGCTCGAACATCCCGGCCCCGTCATCATCGCCACCGGCTTCTACATCATCATGAGCGACGCCCCGGAAACCGACGGCCCCCCTGGAGCCTTCGCCATCGGCGACGCCATCCGCGCCCTGGGACACCCGGTCGCCTACGCCGCCGACGCTCCCATGGCCGGCATGATGTCCGGCTGGCTCTCCCAGCGCGGCGACCCCTCGCCCGTCATCGATTTTGAGGTGACCGGAGACGCCGCCCGCAACTACCAGGCCGCCCGCAACGCCGTGGCCGAGCACGAGCCTTCCCTCGTAATCTCCATCGAACGCTGCGCCCCCGACGCCCACGGTACCTATCGCAACATGCGCGGTATCGACATCTCGGACAAGACGGCCCGCATCGACCGCCTCTTCGAACTCGGCATCCCCTCCATCGGCATCGGCGACGGCGGCAACGAGATCGGCATGGGCAACCTCCTCGATGTCGTCGAGGCCGCCGACATGCTGCCAGATTATCCCGCCATCACCACCTGCAACCAGCTCATCGCGTCCAGTACCTCCAACTGGGGCGGCTATGGCCTGGTCGCCGCCCTCTCCGTAGAGGTCGGCCGCGACCTGCTGCCCGACATCGAAACCGACACCGCCTGCATCCGCTACCTCGTCGACTCCGGCGCAGTCACCGGCGTCACCGGCGCCCACGACTATCTCGTCGACGAGTTCACCCTCGAAGAAAACGCCGCCGTCCTCCAGGAACTCCACGACTACGTAACCTCAAATCTCAACGGCTGACCCTACCGGTGAACAGGGATGGGTAACTGCAAACACTGCGGCCATAAAGCCGGCTGGTTCCGCCGCAGCCACAAGGAATGCGACGCCACCCACCACGCCGGCCGACAGCAGATGGTGGCGATGGTGGTGGCAGCCGCCGGCCAGCCTGATTTCAGCGAAAGCTCCTTGCTCGACAACCTGTCCATGGTTGCCGGGCAGTCCTACGTTGACGACGACGGCATCCGCGCCGTCATCGCCGAGGGTTGGCGCGAGGCCGTCAAGGAGGGCCTCGCCGACGGCATCTTGACCCGCGACGAGGAAGCCCGCCTCCGCGAATTCCGCGAACAGTTCGCTATCGAAACCGGCGATCGCGCCGGCCGGGAAACCTCCGAGCAGCTCGACCGCGCCGCCCACGCCCGCCTCATCACCCACGCTCGTCTCGCCGCCATCTCGCCCTCCGGCAGCGGCGCTCCATTGGAGACCCTCGAAACCGCCCTCGACGAGTCCGCCCTGTCTCCCGACGACGCTCACTCCCTGCTGATCCAGGGCTGGGAAGCCGCCGTCGAAACCTCCCTCGAAGACGGCGTCCTCTCCCTCGACGAGGAAAACGCTCTGATCCGCTACCTGGACCGTTTCGATCTGGAACAGTCTGACGTGAACGCCAACGGCGCCTATCGCAGCATGATCCAGTCCGCCGTCATCCGCGAGGCGGCCGAGGGTGTCATCCCCAACCGTTTGGGCGACATCCCGCCGGTGCCCTTCAACCTGATGAAGTCCGAGCAACTGGTTTGGCTCATCGACGATGTCGACTACTACGAGGTCAAGACCCGCCGCGAGCGCCGCGGTTCATCCCACGGCGTGAGCATCCGCGTCGCCAAGGGCCTCTACTACCGCCCCAGCACCTTCAAAAGCCGTCCCATCGAGTGGGAGGAAACCGTCCACGAGGACACCGGGCTGCTCGGCATCACCAGCAAGCACATCTACTTCCACGGCCCCCGCAAGCGGTTCCGCATCCGCTACGACCGCATCGTCTCCTTCGAGCCGTACGAGGACGGCATCGGTGTCATGCGCGACGCCCAGACCGCCAAGCCCCAGACCTTCCGTACCG
>JAJDXU010000042.1 GCA_022823105.1 Dehalococcoidia bacterium | reverse complement strand
GGAGTGACAGGTGAGTGATTTCATATGCGATAGCCCTGGCGTGAGGCAGCCATCGCATTGACGAACCGGGCGGGCTGCGCTAGGCTTTTCGGCAGTTCAGCATCCGCGATTTTCGGAGCAATTTGTCATGACACAGCAAGCCCCTCCCACCGCGCTGACGCCTGAAGTTCAGGCGATGATTGGCGTCAGCGGGGATATCGTAGAGTCATGGGGCGTGGTGGACGGCGAGTACATGCGCCGGTTCACGCAGGCCCTGATGGACCCCGATCCGCGCTACTGGGACGACGATTTCGCCAGGTCCACTCGTTACGGTGAGTTGATCGCGCCGCCCATCATGGTCAGCTACCTGGCCAGCCGCATCCGGCCCGACCAGGGCGACCCCATCACGGCGGCGTTCGAGGAGAACCCCGAGTCCGACGGCATCGGTTCCGTGGAGCGGCCTGGGGAGTTGCCGCCGGTGCCGACCAACCTGGTGCGAGTGCTCAACGCGGGCAACGAACTCGAGGTGTTCGCGTATCCCAGCATCGGGGACAAGATTTTTTTCCAGAACCGCTATTCCGACATCCGCGAGCGGCTGGGGCGCGACGGCACGCCGTTCCTGATCATCACTCGGGAAACGCGCTATTGGAATCAGAACGACGTTACGCTGTGCATCACGCGGGCGTCGACGATCCGCCGCTGACCCACCTCAACTCCGGATTCGACCCCCAACGAAAATGATCGGAGACAGGCCATGACCACCCTGCTTGACGACCTCCTGAACATGGAGGCTGAGGAGATCTGGCAGCGCAACGAGCGGCCCGACGCCGACGCATTGCGCGACAAGCCCCAGATCTACTACGAGGACGTTAACGAGGGCGACGAACTGCCCAAGTACGTCTACAAGCCGACGCCTACCCACCTCTTCCGGTGGAGCGCGGCAATCGAGAACTTCCACCGGATCCATTACGATCTGGATTTCGGCCTGAACCATGACCGCAACCCCAGCATCCTGGTGCATGGTTCGTGGAAACAGAGCGTGGTTCCCCAGTACCTCAAGGACTGGACGCTGCCCAACGGCTGGCCCTGGAAGGCGCGTTTCGAGCACCGGGCCATGCTGGTGCCGGGGGACATCCTGATCATGTGGGGTCGGGTGACCAGCAAGTACGAAAAGGACCGGATGGGTTTCATCGAGCTGGAAATCGGCATGAAAACCCAGGACGGCATCGAGAGCATGCCCGGCACTGCCACGGTGGTGCTGCCGCTCAAGGACGGGCCGCCGATCCCATATCCCTTCGTGCCCCCGGCCGACTAACCCTCCCGTCATTCCGGCGAAAGCCGGAATCCAGGACTACGGAGTTTAAAACAATGGCACGATTCATCGCCGTTCACAACATACCGGGCATCACCGAAGACGATTTCCGCAGCAAACTCGATGCCGTGAAAAAATGGCGACCCGACCGGCGAACCACGATCCTGAAGGTGTACGGCGACCTGGAGAACGGCAAGCTGATCTCCGAATGTGAGGCGGTTGAACAGTCCCACTTCGAGGACTGGCTCAACATGGTCGGCTGGCCCGCCGAGTCGATCAACAGGGTGGACATAGTGTGCCAGGTCGGCACCTTTTGGAAACTCTAGCCAACCCGAAATGCAGCGCGACGGGGGCGGCTCAAGGTCGCCCTCGTGTTTTTGGAGTTGACGTGGGGTCGGCTAGCGCAGGAACCAGCCGGGGCCGGGCGTCGGCCCGTCGTGGTCGTACACGGTCTGGCCGTAGGCGGCCACCGCCGCGCCCGAGGCCAGGGTGACCGACGAGGCGAACAACCACACCAGCACTATGAGCACCGACGCCAGGGGCCCGTAAACCATGTGGGAAGGCGCCACGTGAGTGATGAACAGCGCCACCCCGTAGTTGACCACCTGCAGCGCCACCCCGGCGAATCCGGCCCCGATCGCGGCCCAACGCCACCGGACCCGCCGTTCCGGAACAAACCGGTACACGATCAGAAACGCCGTCCCCGCCAGCAGCGCCGCGAACACGTTGGCCCACCAGCCCTGGGTTGCGAAGTTCAACAGAACGTCCCCCAGGTTGGCGTTTGGGTGCAGCGATGCGGATGCCCGCGGCGCAAGACCGTGGGAAATCAGGTAGGTGAACACGCTGGACAATAGCAGCGCCAGCGCGGTGGCGCTCATCAGGAAGTACTGCCTGGTCTTGCCGAATATTCCAACCTGGGCCGGCGCGATGCCCCACATGCGGTTGACCACAACCCCCACCGCTCCGAACAGCTTGTAGGATCCCCAGATCAAGCCGAGCAGGGCAAATATCCCGGCGATCCCAACGATGGTGAAATCCTGCGACACCAGAAGGCCCTCGAAGTCGATGTTGGATGGCAACAGGCGGGATGACCACGCCACGAACCAGCCCGTGGACAGCTCCTGGCCCAGGGCGAGTCCCAGGAACTGCAGCAGGGCAACCGAGACCGGGATCAACGCCACCATGCCGTAGTAGGCGATGCCGGCGATGAGCTGCTGGGCATCGTTGCGCGTCACGGCGGCCAGCACTGCCAGCGCCACTCGAACGGGCCGCCATCGCGCGGCCGCGTCTTCGAGCCGACGCCGAAGCTGCGCCAACCAGTGTATGCCGCCCACCCAATCGGCGATCCTGGCAGAGGCGCGATCCAGGTTCATTGGGGCTGGCGCCGTGTCGCGCCCACGCGCCGGGGAGGCCAACTCAGCCACACCCGGCCAACTATGGAGTGTGCCGGAACCGGCCCGTAGCGGCGACAGTCGCCGCTGTCCGCCCGGTTGTCTCCCATCAGGAAATACTCGTCCTGGTCGCACGGCCACGGCGGGAAGTTTGCTTGCCCCTTCCGGTTGGCAACCGGGTATGGCTCATACAGCGTGAAGCCATCGATCAGCACACTGCCGTCCAATTTGAACGTGATGATTTCGCCCGGCAGGCCGATAACGCGCTTGACCCAGAACTCCCCGGGCATCGCGGGCGACTCGGCGACTACCACGGCGCCGCGCCGGTAACTCCCCAGCGTCCAGGATCGAGGCACGACGTGTAGCAGATCGCCGTCATGGAATGCCGGCAGCATGCTTTCGCCCAGCACTCTGAAATGGGACCGGAACAGAAAAGCGGGAATGCCGCTGATCAGGCCGGCGGCAGACCGTACGGCACTCATACCGCCCGGTCAGCCGGCGGAGGGTTCCCAGCACGGATACGAGCCGAGGATTTTGAACACGTCGGCGTATTCGCGGAGGCCATGCAGGGCTGCTGCAACCGCGGGCTCCTCCCGGTGGCCCTCGCAGTCAATCAGGAAAATGTACCGGCCCAACTCCTGCTTGGTGGGTCGGCTTTCAATCTTGACCAGGTTGATGTTGCGCTCGGAGAACTCGCCGATGGCGTGGTACAGATTGCCCGGCCGGTCGATGGCGAACGCGAAGCTGATCGAGGTGCGGTCGTGGCCGGTGGGCGGATGATCATCGTGGGCCAGGGCGACGAATCGGGTCTGGTTGGCCGAATTGTCCTGGATGCTCTGGGCGATAACTTGCACGTCGTAGATCTCTGTGGCGCGCTGGGGGCAGATGGCCGCCGCCGGAACGCGGCTGGCCTGCATGTCGATCACCGCAGCAACCGTGCTGAGGGAGGCCTCCCGCGTGACGGTGGGGAAATGTTCGCCAAGATACGCCCGGCATTGCGCGAGAGCCTGCGGGTGGGAGTAGATTACCTCCACGGTATCGGCAGAAACGCCGGGAGGAGCCACCAGGTAGTGGTCGATGGGGATGACCACCTCGTTGCAAATCGAGAGGCCCGACTCGGCGATCAGCAGGTCCAGGGTAAAAGTGACGGAACCCTCCAGGCTGTTCTCTATGGGAACCACGCCCGATTCCAGCTCGTCCGCGACGACGGCTGCGCCCACGGCGCTGATGGTGGGATATGGTCGCAGCTCAGCGTCGGGAGCGTAGAGCAGGGCCGCTTGCTCGGTGTAGGTCCCGGCGGGCCCCAGGTAGCCGATTTGGTCAGGCATCAGTGTTCACCATTTGAGCCTATGCAGGGCGCGTTCATCTCTCGAAGGCTTGGGCGATCTGTCCGTGGCCGCCCACGACGACGAGTATGTCGCCGTCCCCAATGACTTCGTCATCGCCGGGATTCACCACGTACTCGCCGCCGCGCTGGATCACCATGATGATCAAACGGTGGTGATTGTCTCCGCCCAGGCCTGCGTCGTAGAGGGTTCGGCCCCGCATGCGTTCCGGGGGCCGGATCTTGTGCACGCCGTCGGTCTCGGTGATCCCGATGAAGTCGATGGAGTTGGGGGACAGGTCAAGGTTGGCGGCGCGGACCGCTGCGTCTTCCTCGGGGAATATGACCTTGTCAGCCCCCACGCGGTGCAGGATCTCGGCATGGCGGGTATCGGTGGCGCGAGCGATGACAAAGGGCAGCCCCATGGTCTTGAGCAGCATCGTCGTGATGATGCTGGACTGCACCTGGCTGCCCAGCGCGACGACGGCCACGTCCATGTCGGCTATTCCCAGGTCGCGCAGCGCCGTTTCGCTGGTGGCATCGGCCTCCACGGCATAGGTAACTCGACCCAGCATCGACTGGACGCGGAGGTCGTTCAGGTCGATGCCCAGAACCTCGTGATTGCTTTGGAACAGCGTCGTCGCCAACTTGGCGCCGAATCGACCCAGACCGATTACACAGACTTGATTCGCCATGATTGTTACCCAATTCTAACGGGTTCCTGGGGATAGCGGTAGGATGCTTCTTCCCTGGGAGCCAGCAGCATGACCAGCGTCAGCGGGCCGATTCGCCCCGCGAGCATGGTTATCATGAATATTATAGACCCGGCCAGGCTCAGGTCGGCCGACACGCCGGTCGACATTCCGTTGGTCCCGAAAGCGGACACGGCCTCAAAGATGAGCTTTTCGAAGTTCAGGTGGGGATCGGTGTAGGTCAGCACGGGCGTGACCACTCCAAGGTATGCCACGGCGATCAGCGCGATCATCAGCGCCCTGGAGACCAGCGTTTCGCCGATTTCACGGCGAAAAATTTCAGTCCTGGGGTGCCTGAGGGCAGCGGATCGGGCCGCTGCCACCAGGACGGCCACCGTGTTCACCTTGATTCCCCCGGCCACCGAGGCTGTGGAACCGCCGATGAACATCAGGCCGCCGTATATCAGCAGGGTGAAGTCCCGAACGCCGCTCCAGTCCAGCGCGGCGAATCCGGCAGTGCGGCCGCTTACGCCATGAAAAATGGACGAACCCGCTTTGCCCATGAGCGAGTGGCCGGCCAGCACGCCGTTCCACTCGGCGAATAGGAAAGCCACCGCGCTGAGGGCGTACAGTCCCAGGGTCAGGATCAGCACCAGCTTGGTATCCAGCGTGAACCGGGAGAAATTGAACAGGTACAGGCCGCTGAGCCGGCCGCGACCGACACCGGGGCGCCAGTTCCTGCGCATGTCGACCATGAGCGGCCAGCCCAATGCGCCCAGGATGATCATCGGGGTGATCAGGCCGGCGAAATAGGGATAGGCTCCCAGGGTATCCAGGTTGTTGCCGCTGGCGGCGTTGGGCAGGATGGACAGCCCCGCGTTGTTGAAGGCCGACACCGACAGGAACAGGGATTGCCAGGCAGCCTCGGCCAGGGACATGCCGGGCAACAGGCGCATCTGGTAGAAAATCAGCGCCGCGCCGATCAGATATCCCAACACGAACGCGAGCACGATGTTGCGGGCCACCTTGGCCACGTTGGACGTGTGGCCGGACCCCACAGTGTCGCGGTACACCTCCTCCTCCAACACCGTGGTGCGCCGGCCGAAGAACACCAGCACGGTGGCGGCGGTCATGAACTCCAGCCCGCCGACCAGCATCAGGACAAACAGGACCGCCTGCCCGAAGGGCGACCAGAATGTCTGCGTATCAACCTGGGTCAGACCTGTGACTGTTGACGCCGAGATCGCGGTGAAAAAAGCGACCTGGAAGCCGGCGCTATCGCCCTCGGCGGCGGCAAAGGGCAGGACCAGCACCAACCCCCCAACGATGTTCAGGAGCAGGAAGACCCCCAACAGGATTGCCGGGGCGGATGTCCAGCGGCGCGGGGGAACTCGCGTCCGGATCGGAACGCGAACCGGCGGCACCCTGCGCCAGGTGGCTGCGGAGGGTCGCGAATCGGCGGCGCCGTGGTTCGGTTGGTTCACAGGGTGAGCGTCTGGCGAGGCATGCAGGAAGGAATGGGGTGGAGCCGCCGGCCGCGCGTGTCGGTCGAATTTATTATCGGCGCATATTGAAATATGTCAATTGACCATCCTCGCGTCCGCGGTTGCGATCGCGCGGGATTGTTCGCCAAACTCGACCGGATTCTACGAAATCCGGAGGCGGCGCCGTGCCGGTGCTATACTGTGTCGTGATCGCGGCCGCGTTTTAGCCTGTGCTATATTTGAGCATCGCGTAATTCTTGCAGCACGAGGGATCCCTTCCAATGACGACGACAGCCCAGCGTCAAGTTGAGCCCCGTTACGATGCAGTCGCCATCGACCGCAAGTGGCAGGAGCGATGGGAACACGACGGCATCTACCGGGTCGATGACGACGACCCGCGCCCGAAGTGGTTTGAGATGACGATGTACCCGTACCCGTCGGGCGACCTGCATATCGGCCACTGGTACGCGATGGCTCCTTCCGATGCTCACGCCAGATTCCGGCGCATGCAGGGGTACAACGTGCTGCACCCCATCGGCTTTGACGCGTTCGGGCTGCCGGCGGAAAACGCTGCGATCTCCAGGGGCGTGCATCCCTACGAGTGGACGATGTCCAACGTGGAAAACATGCGCCGCCAACTGCGGTCGCTGGGGGCAATCTACGACTGGGACCGGGAAGTGGTGTGCTGCCTTCCGGAATACTACCGCTGGAACCAGTGGTTTTTCATCAAGCTCTACGAAAAGGGGCTGGCCTACCGGGCCAAGGCGCCCGTGGTCTGGTGTCCGTCGTGCCAGACCGTGCTGGCCAACGAACAGGTGTTGAACGGCGTGTGCGAACGGTGCGACACCCCGATCACCCGCCGTGATTTCGAACAGTGGTTCTTCCGCATCACCGACTACGCCGGCCAACTG
>JAJDXU010000232.1 GCA_022823105.1 Dehalococcoidia bacterium | reverse complement strand
GTCAAGGAGACTACGGGCCATGAGGCTGCCCATGGTTCCCACGCCAATGAATGCCTGGCGGTTCGGTAAGGTCATTTTATCCTCCATAAATCCGAAATATTCAATGGGAGTGAAATCCAGCGCACTCATCCTGCCCATCGGTGCGGAAGACTTGGTCCTGCCGGAATCGCCGATGGTATTCCTCGGAAATTCCGTCAACCAACTCCAATCCGCCCCTTACGGGGGAGCGGGTGAACTACAACCAGCAGCTTGGTGTTTTCGCGTTCGACCACCCCGTCCGGGTGCCGCCACTGACCATTGACGTCGAGGACGCGGGGCGCAGGGCAATCGCGGGGTGATTGTATCGGCCAGGATTACGTCCCAATGCTTCGAAGATGCCGATCATCCGTCGCCGTGGTCCAACCCTGAGAACGACTGGCAACGCACTAAATTCCGGAGACCGTCTGGACACACCAATTAGCGACCCGTTGAGCAACTTGGCATCGCTACCAGGATGCCCGCCAACACAAACAAAGAGATGTAGAGATCTGGCATACGCCGGTCGTTCAGTATACGGCGGCGCATGCGGGCAATGTGGTGTAGAAGACAGCCTGCTGGTCAAACCTCGACTTGTAGTCGTCAGACATTGCGCGAACAGAGACGAGGCCTGCGTCCGTGGCATCCAATGGCACCAACACGTTCAGGAGTTTTGTGGACTCAACGTACAGCCGGCCTTCGGATGTATCCAGCCACTGACCCCGAGCGTCCAGCACTGTGAGGCCATCTGGGAAACTAGGCGTAACGCTATCGGCCAGGAACCCGCTCCATTCTTCCTCGGTGACCATGTTGCCATCACCTTTTTCCCGGCCGAAATAGATATTGAGTTCAGTGAACGGGTCCATGCCGTCCGGGCAAGAAAATTGGCCGCCAACCGCGCAGCCCGCTGCCAGCAGCAGGGACAATGCGGAAGCGGCCACTAATACGGTTGCCAACCGCATATTATTCGTAATGGTCAACCAGTGGGATCTCGTGGAGGGCGGGTATGACCTCGCGCCCAATCAGCTCGATGGAACGCATCACGTCTTCGTGGGGCATGGCGCCCTCGTTGCCGTAGATGTGAAGGTAGCCCGGGTTGAGGCGGTCGATAATCATGGACAGCTTTTCCCGAACCGTGTCCGGGCTGCCCACGATGATGTTGTTGGCCTCTTGCAGTTCCTCGTAGGTCATCATGCGGCCGAATCCGCCTGCGCCAGGCAGCGTGCGCTGGATGCTGACCGCTTCGCGGGACTGGTAGCCGGGCGGGTCGTTGTGCTCGCGCGGGCCACGGTTGCGATGTTCCTGCGTCCACAGAAACTCACGACCCAGCTCCTGAGCCTTTTCGTCCGTGTCGGCGCAGAACACGCGCAGCAGATAGCCGAAATGCTCAGGCCCGGGCTGGAATCCCGTCTCCCTGGCGGTGTCAATGTATACGTCACGCAGACGGTGCGTATGCTCGAGGAGGGAACCCAGGTTCATGTAAGGGTGTCTGTGGCTGGCGGCCCAAACCACCGATTCGGGGCTGCTGAACCCGGGGAACCAGATGGGAGGGTGCGGCTTCTGCATGGGGAGCACCCAAGGGTTCACCTTCCGGTAGTGGTAATACTCGCCCTCGTAGCGGAACGGGCCAGGTTCGGTCCAGCACTTGATGATCAGGTCGTGGGCTTCTTCGAAGCGGTCGCGGTTCTGTGGCGGAGCCACGCCGCCCTGGAGGGTTTCCACCGCAGTGCCCCGGACAAATCCCGATATGATCCGGCCGCCGGATATGCAGTCCAGCATGGCGATTTCCTCGGCCATGCGTATCGGGTCGTTGATGGCGATCACGTTGCCCAGGATGGCGATCTTGGCGTTGCGAGTGACTTTCGAGATCACGGCGGCATCGATGTTGACGGCCGGTTTCATGCACCAGTACGACGCATGGTGTTCGTTGGACATGATGCCGTCGAAGCCGTTCTGGTCGGCGCAGGCGTACTGCTCGTGGTATTGGTTGTACAGGATGTGGGCCCTCTCGGGGTCGAAGTGGGAATTGGGGAAATCCAACCGTCCTGACTCGTATTGGGCCACATCCTCATCGGTCACGTGGCCGTAGGGCTGCTCCGAAAACCAAAATATTTCCACCTGGTCCTTGGGCATGGGGGCCTCCTTGCCACAGTTGGCGGGTCGGGTCGCGCGCTGGAGTAAGCTCTGGATGGCGCCAGTATAGGCAAGGGCATTCGGGCGGGCAAGCGCAGCGTAGCGGCCTCCCGCCGGATGTTGTCATTTAGCGGCCACGGTTATTCGGTAGGAACCCTGGGATTGAAGATTCGCCCGTATTGGACGAACGATGCCACTGTCAGTATTCCCAGGAGGCACAATCCGATGTCCCACACAGTGGCGACCACTATCCAGCTCTTACCCTCCGTGGCGAACTCGGTTGCGACCACGTGTACCCCCACCGCCGCGACGACCCGGAGAATTACCGTGCAGACCAGCGCCAGCAGCAATCGCCATCGATTCACAGCGAGCCGCCGTTTCATGTTGGACCGCCGCTACCGACCCTGGAACCACGCCTGCCGTTTCTGCGAGAACGCTCTGATTCCCTCCTGGAAATCACCGGTTAAGCCGATGTTGGCGATGGCATCGGTCTCGGCGTCCAGCTGCGTAGCCAGATCTGCCTCCCAACTCCCGTCGAACAGCGCCTTGACCCGCGCGTAGGCTTGGGTAGGCCCCTGGGCCAAACGGTCGGCGGTCTCCATGGCGTGGCGCTCGAAATGGGATGCGTCGAACACCTGGCTCACCAATCCGAGCTCCAGGGCGTACTCGGCGCCGATCGGTTGGCGCGCAAGGTAAATGTCCATGGCGCGACCCTGGCCGACGATGCGCGGCAGCATGTAGGTCGAGCCGCCGTCCGCTGTGCAGCCGATGTTGGCGTAGGCCAGCAGGAACCGGGCGTCCGCCGATGCCACCCGCAGGTCGCACGCGAGGGCGAGGCTGAAACCGGCGCCGGCCGCCACGCCATTCACCGCGGCCACCACCGGTTTGTCGAGCCTGCGGATTGCCATAACCACGTCGCGGTGCAGGCTGTCTGCAAGGCTGCGGAGGTGCTCGGATAATGCGTCGGGGCCACCGTCTTCCAGCTGCGCGGTAAAGTCACGGACATCGGCGCCCGCGCAGAATGCGCTGTCAACGCCCGTGATGAGAACGGCCCGAACATCCCGAGCAGCAGCGGCTGACAGCGCCTGACCCAGGTCGGCAACCATGTCCGGGGAGAGGGCGTTGCGCGCCTCCGGACGATTCAGTCGGATCACC
>JAJDXU010000370.1 GCA_022823105.1 Dehalococcoidia bacterium | reverse complement strand
TGCCCTTTTGGACTGTACGGCTGGGAAAGTGGCTGGTGACGTGGTCAGTTTGATCCACTAGGAATGATGATTGGACTATTTGGGGCATTGGTGACATCAGGGGTATCCGAACACAAGGATCTTGTATGGCCATTTCTAAGGTTATTTTCCTTCGCAGTAACTCTGGTGATGCGGGAACCTTAGCGAAGGACGTTTATCCTAGTCTTTACTGGCGTTTTCCGACGGCACCATGAGTGTGCTTTCACTTAGGTAAGTAAACAACACGAACGATTGCCCACTTAGTTGGAAGGATGCACTCATAAACGCTCGGGAACGAAAACGTGGCCATCCATGATTTTGCGTGCAGTGTGAGAAATTTCTGCACGCTGAACCACGAGTTGCGCGTCGCTCCCAATCGTTTCTAGGCGTACATCAATAGCTCCGGACGGATGCTCGACGCGAACAACTGCAAGGCTGGTCGAGGCTCGGTCGCTCAGGCGCTCTGCCGGTGACCGGGCGACCACGCGGTTAACGGCCTCCCCAATCAATATGGAGCTTGCCACACAGATCGCGCCTGTCACCGCGTGGGCCGGGTGAACATAATGTGGCGTCAGGTAATATGAATAGACGTCGCCGCCGCGCCGGGGAGGTGTCAGGATGCCGACCTTAGGGATAACTGATTCAATCACATCGCCAAGGCCCATACGTCGCCCGGCCTCAAGCCTAATCTTCTCAATACGGTCAATAAGCACCGCATTGCCGGAGATCTCATCCGGATCATTGCCACTCAGGTCTAGGTCCCCAGCCCGCATGATCACCATCGGCATAGCCACATCAATACAACTAACCGCCACCCCATCAATTTCTTCCCGCACAGCCCCAGTCGGAAACATCGCCCCGCACTTGGACCCCACCACGTCACTAAAGCTGAGCACCACCGGCGCCCCAGTCCCGGGCACCCCGTCAATCCGCTGATCCCCGGCATACGTCACGACCTCACCCGGCGTCTGCACAATAGCCTCAATCCGGCTCCCAGTATTCACATCAAAAATCCGAACCCGGGTCTCGTCCCCCTCCGCCGCCACCAACCCACGCTCAATAGCAAACGGCCCAACCCCAGCCAGCATGTTCCCGCACGAGGGCGCCGTATCCACGATGGCCTTGTCGAGCCACACTTGCGCAAACCGATAATCGACATCAATCCCCGGCCGCTCCGACGGACTGACCATCGCCACCTTGCTGGTCACCGTAGTAGCGCCCCCAAGCCCGTCGATCTGACGCGGATCGGGCGACCCCATGGCCGCAAGCAGAACGCGATCCCGAACCTCGGGATCCGCCGGCAGATCCTCAAGCAGGAAAAACGGCCCGCGGGACGTTCCGGCTCGCATGAACATGCATGGAATAGCCCGCTGCGTCATCGCACTTGTCGAGTCATCGAGACAGCAGATCCGTACTGACGCAAAACGTCATCCGGGAATGGAGCGGCTATCATCCAGAATCTTCCTCAGGTCCTTCATAAGCAGGAACAGATGGAAAGGGTCTGTGGGGCTGGGTTCGAATTCCAGTCCTTCGTACCAAGCCCGTGCCTCCTCGTCCTTGGCATGGACAAGGAGGGCTCGGACGCCAACAATTTCTGCAGCGGCGGCGGTTCTGAGCAGAGCATCCTTGATGAGCGCCTTGCCAATGCCTCGCCCTTGCTGCGTTCTGTCAACAGCCAGACGGGCAAGCAGCATCACGGGGATCGGATGCCGGGCCAGCCCCTTGCCCACCCGGACAGGCGCTTCGGCGTGCTCCACCGCTCCAGCGGCAAGGCTGTAATAGGCGATCACCGCCGAATTCCGGCAGACGACATAGGTTCGGGCGCTGTCGGCGCGCTGATTTGCAAGGGCAAATCGCTTCAGAAAGTGATCGAGCGCCTGTTTCCCGCACTCGAAGGAGTCAACTTCGTGCGTTTCGTCAAGTTTTTCGACCGGAGACAAACTCCCGTCTCGGGGTATCACTCCAGAACGCTCTTTTCGGAAAACAGCCGAGCCAGGCGAGGTTTGTTCACGACCGGCCGGTCGAGGATATTCTGAAATTCCTTCCACCGCCGGTCATCGAGCCGGAACATCCGCCGGTCGGCCAGAGCGTCCTCGGCGGCTTTGATTCCCGCCTCAAGCAGAAACTCCGTGACGTTCTTGTGGGCTGAGGCCGCAGCCCGCTGTAGCAACGCCTTCAAGCTCGGAGTCGTCCGAACCTCGATGCGCTCCGACTTGGTTTCCGCGATGCCCATGGATATTCCTCCAATTCGATCCACCGGCATTCTGTCACACGGACATTGTACGGACAAGAGCCGAGCGCGATCGTCTGACCTCCCAGTCAGGCATCAAACGATTCGAAGGGCAAAATCGTCGGTTAGGTCATTTTTTCCGGATCGACGGAGCCTTGGCTATTTCTGTCGAGCAAAAATGAACAAGCCGATTGTGCCTATGGCCAGCGTAACAAGGCCCAAGATGCTTCCATATTCACGGACAAACGATAAGGCTCGCTCACTTGAGACAATTGTGAGCGCGAGCCCCAAGAGGACTGCTGCAATCAAGCCAACATCTATCAGGCACCGATTCTGCAGAGCAGTAGTCATTTCTTCCAACACGTCCCTGACGGATTCTCGGGTATGTCCCTGTTGGCTACTAATTTGGATTTCCTCAGCTTCTTGGCCACGCTATCCAGGATGCGAACCATGCGCATGCGGGCGGTAACTTACCATAGGCGCAGGCAATCGCCCGCTGCCTCATCGCACCTGCCCCGTCAACCAGGATTGGCCGACATATTCTGCAATCAGCCCCCCGGGCAGTTCCACCAGCAGGAGGTTGGCGGCAGCCGCCAGGGCCACGATCACGCAAGCCGTCAGCGCAAGCGTCAATCTCCAAGGTTGCTGCGCCTTGCGTCGCAGGAACGTCAGGAAAAACACGAGCGCCCCCGGCAGAAAGCCCAGCACACCCACCGCCGCCACCAGCGCCCCGAACCATCCGGCGCTTCGCCACGTACCGCCGCCTGCCGCGGCATCGGTATCGGAGTCGGACTGCGCGGTCCCCTTGCCAGCATCGGCGCCGTACTCGAGGTCGACATTCGCCGGACTGACCCCCGGCCTCACCCGCAACACCACCACCAGCGCAACACACAACACCAACGTCGCCACCGCCACACTCAACGGAAATATCCGCCCCAGCGGCGAGAGCCTGAGGCTGCTCCAGACCGCGTAGAGCAGGACGGCGATCGCCCCGCCGACGAAAGCCAGTTGCGGGCCGACATGACGGGCCGGCGGACTTCGCCGCGATCCGTCCGCCGCCGTCGCCGCCATGGACTCCGTTCCCGCCGATTCGACGCCCCGGCCCCTGCCTCGCTGCCCCCGCGCCCCAAGCCAGACCGACACCACCGTAATCCCGAGAATCACCACCACCCCCGGCCGCGCCAGCATGCCCCACCCATAAAACTGCACCGCCAGGTTCAGATACCCCTCCGCCTGCGGCGCCAGCACGAACCCGATCAGGAACGCCGGCCGCGACCACCCGAACCGGCGCAGCAGCACCCCCAGCACCCCGATCGCCAGCAGCGCCGCCAGGTCCATGAACTGGCGCGTCGCCTGGTACGCGGCGAAGCTCACCACCACGATCATGAACGGCGCCAGCAGGTTGAACGGGATCGTGGTCAGCCGCGCGATGGGCCGCGCCAGCAGCATGCAGCTTCCCGCGCCGAGGACGTTGGCCAGCGCCAGCGACCAGATGATGGTGTAGGTCAGGTCCAGGTCGCTGGAGACCATGGCGGGGCCGGCTTCGATGCCCAGCAGCACCATGCCGCCGAGGAAGACGGCCATGGCGCCGGAGCCGGGGATGCCGAAGAGCAGGGTGGGGACCAGTCCGCCGCCTTCCTTGGCGTTGTTGGCCGATTCCGGCGCGAGCACGCCGCGGATGTCGCCCTTGCCGAAGCGGGACTTGTCCCGGGCGGTCTGCACGACGTGGCCGTAGGCGATCCAGTCGACGACGGTGCCGCCGAGTCCGGGGATGGCGCCGATGAGGGTGCCGAGTCCCGCGCACCGCAGGCACAGGAACCAGTTGCGGAAGACGTCCCGGATGCCTTCAAACCAGTCCGCCGCAGGCATGCGGCTTGAGGCGATGGGGCGGTTCCTGCGCAGCAGTTCGGTGATTTCCGGGAAGGCGAAGAGGCCGATGCCGACGATGACCAGCGGCAGCCCGTCGTAGAGGTAGTCGATACCGAAGGTCATCCGGAACTCGCCGGTGGCGGGCGCGCCGCCGATGGAGCCGACGATCAGCCCGAGTCCGCAGGCGGCGAGTCCCTTGACGAGGCTGGCGCCGGAGAGCACGCCCACCATGGAAAGGCCCAGCAGGGCCAGCATGAACAGTTCCGCCGATCCGAACGTGAGGATGAGCGGCCGCGCCACCTGCACGAACAGCGTGAGGATCGCCGCGCCGACGATGCCGCCCATCAGCGACGCGGTGAACGCGGCGGCGAGCGCCCGGGCGGCGCGCCCCTGCTGCGACAGCGGGAAGCCGTCCAGCACCGTGGCCTGGCTGGCGCTGGAGCCGGGGATCCCCATGAGCACGGAGGTGAACGTATCGGACGTGGGGATCACCGCCACCAGCCCCACCAGCGTGGCCAGCGCCGAGACGGTATCCATCCCGTACAGGAACGGCATCATGATGGCCAGCCCGGCAATGCCCCCGAGCCCGGGGAACGCGCCGATCGCCAACCCCAGCATCACGCCGAGCGCGAGGTGGAGGAGGTGCTCGAACGTGGCCAGATTCGCGAGTGCGGTGAGAAGCGCCTCGGTCAAATCAGGCCTCGAAATCTACGTGGAATGCATGCAACGTCCCGGCCCCGATGTCTGTGCGGCAACGATCCGGCGATCAGGCCTCAAGGTTGACGCGGAATTCATCCTTGAGCCATGTCCTCACCCAGGTGCGCGCGCTTTGCGGCACGTCGGTGGCCAGTTCGTAGATGCGCTGGGCCGCGGGCCCGGTCACCTGCTCGTAGGCGCCCAGCGTGGCGGGCTTCCGGGCGATGTACTCCGGGTCGGCGCGCGTGGCGTGCACGGCGTCCTCGTAGGCGCGGACGATCTCGTCCGGGGTGCCCGCAGGCGCGACGAGCAGCTTCTGCGCCGGGAATCCCGCGGTGAAGAACGCGAACCAGCTTTCCCAGCCGGCGCCGGCGGGCGGCTCGCCGTGCAGTTGCTCGTAGGCTTCCCCGTAGTGGG